>JAYUCQ010000431.1:0-3407 GCA_043740265.1 Hyphomicrobium sp. | reverse complement strand
AGTTGTTGTTTAAAGGCGCACCCCGCCACCGGACCAACGAGCGGGGCAGCCGCTGATCCGGTGGCAGACGTGCTGAGCTTTGATGCCGCGAGGGCAGCGGTATCAAAACCTGTCTCGAAAAGTTGCTGGTCCACGTGACGCCCCGTTTCAGCAAGGCCTGCTTCAGAAGAGAATGAGAGCCTCGCAACACTATAAGATCGCGCCACGGCGCGTGTTCTTATTATGTTCTAATTCAATCTCGGGGCCGGGTCAACAAAAAAGAACAAAAAGAGAATTTAAAAATGCCGCATGTCCCAAAAACCTGACAATCGCGGCAAACCACCGATCGCCGCGAGATCACCGTGAAACCACCCAGCCCACCGGCTTGCCGCAAGCAAGAACGTGGCGCCTGTGTGACTTCCCTGCTCTGCCGGTAAAAATGGGACTGATATATACCGTCCCTTCACCATTGTTCGCACAGGATGACGCCATCATCCTGAATGATATTTTATCGACGCGCTAACTGGAGCATCCCCCGATGACCCCCACTCGTCCCCTGAGCGTAATCGCATTCGCTTTTGCACTTCTGCTGAGCGTCTTCGCGCCTGGCTCTGCGCGAGCTCAGGGCTTTGACTTTTTGTGGGGCGGCGGATCAGACTTCGGCGGCGGTCGTCATCTCGTCAGCTTCAGCCCGCAATATAAGCCTGGTCAGATCATCGTTTCATTCTCCGACCGGCGCCTCTATCATGTCATCAAGCAGGGACAGGCCATGACCTATCCCGTCGCGGTCCCGACCGGTGAAGCCCGCTGGCAAGGCACGACGTTTGTTTCTGACAAGCGGATCAATCCGGCCTGGACGCCAACGCCTGAAATGATTGCTAAGAACCCGCGCCTGCCAAGCTGGGTGCCGGGCGGCCATCCGCTCAATCCGCTGGGCGTACGCGCCATGTATCTTGGCTCCAGCGCCTACCGCATCCACGGCACGGACGCGCCCTGGACGATTGGCCAAGCCGTGTCGCACGGATGCATTCGCATGACCAACGAAGACGTGCTCGATCTTTATCCGCGCGTTCCAGTCGGGACCCACGTTACCGTTACGTGGCAGCATTTCTCGACGTCTGCGGCCGTCGCCACGAGCAGCAGCGCAGGCGGCAGCTATGCCAGCGGCGATGTCCAACCACCACAGCGCAAATATTACCGCAGCAGCACCAGCCGGCGTTCATCGAATCCGGCCCACAAACCGGTGTTGCAGAAGGCCGCAGAAGCTCAGTAATTTTTGCCGCAATTGGCCAAATCGCAAAACGGGCCGCCGATACATCCGGCGGTCCGTTTTGCGTTTCGACTGGCGCGCAAGGCGACTACCCCTGAAAACTCGCCTGGCCTGTGTCCAAAGCGCTGTAAACTGCAGAAATCGCGCGCGTTCAGCATGTTGCATGTGCGGCCAACCTTGACATCAAAGCCTTTGTTGCCAATCCTATGGGGGCTTAACCCTCGAGTCTGGAATTTTGGCCATCGGCCCGCGCCTCGAGCGGAAAGCGCCGTGCAACAACAGAAGGAGTCACGACCATCCGCAAACCCATGCGCCCCGAGCCAGCGAGCCGGGAACCGTCAGGCCCAAAAATTAACGACCAGATCCGGGCCCGCGAAGTGCGACTGATCGACGAAACCGGACAGAACGTCGGCGTCGTTGCAAAATTTGATGCCATCGCCCGCGCCGAAGAAGCCGGACTCGACCTTGTCGAGATTTCTCCGGATGCCGAGCCGCCGGTATGCAAAATCCTCGATTTCGGCAAATACAAATTCCAAGAACAGAAGAAAGCCGCCGAGGCCCGCAAAAATCAAAAGATCGTCGAGTTGAAAGAGATCAAGATGCGCCCCGGCATCGATGATAACGACTACGACGTCAAAATGCGCGCCATCAAGCGCTTCTTTGAAGAGGGCGATAAGGTCAAGATCACACTGCGCTTCCGCGGCCGCGAAATGGCCCACTCACAGCTAGGCATGGCCGTGCTTCAGCGCGTCAAGGCTGATATCGAGCCCATTGCCAAGGTTGAAAGCGAGCCGCGCTTCGAAGGCAAACAAATGGTCATGGTGCTGGCACCGAAGTAGCGCCGGGCCGCAACACGGACTGGGCACCTGCCCGTATTTGCGCCAGAAATCTTTGCAAATTGAACAACAATCGCGCGCTCATTCCAGGGTGCGCGATTATTGCTTTGTACTGAACGACAGCTGCAAACCAAAGCACCCACGCGTAATCGGTTAGCGCTGGAACATTTGGGCGGCACATGTGTTTCGCCAGTGCGCGACGACGTTGCGTCTTTTTCCAACTTCGTTTCGTGCAATAAGCGATGAAGAAGCGTGTTTGGGTCCGTTCCCAACCGCTAACGAGCAACAACAGTTACGGCCTTGTTAGCGTCCAAATCCGGTCGCGAAATGACGTGGGGCGGATTGCCAATTTCAGTTGCCCAATTTTTAGTTGCGTAGGAGTGAGCGTCGTGGTGTTGCGTGGCAGGCGGCTAGAGCGCAGATATTCAAACCGCGTCACCGGTCTATCAAATCTCACGGGGCGCCGCCGCAGGGTTGGTCTGTTCACGGCCCAGCGGATTTTGCCAGCCAGCACGCCGGAACCGCGCAATCCACAGCTAAAAGATGGCGCAGATCGTCACAGCGCTGGATATCCGGACGCGCCTGTGATGACGTTGCCCGGTCCGCCGGAGGGGTCTCGCATGTTTGAAACACCTGTTTTGATGCGCGCCATTTATCTCACATCAGATGCGATCGTGTTGACGCTAGCGTCGCCGTTCTTAGCGGCATGGTGGTTGTTCCGGGTGGTCCGCAAGCGCCTCTCCACCTAGACAGGCCTAACACAAATGATCGATGCCGCGTCGCAGGCTTGGTTGACGGTTACAGGCCTTGGCCTCGACTTCCTCGGCTTTTGCCTTTTGCTGCGAGAGTGGTGGTTGGCGTTTTTTAGCGAAGCGTCGCAACTCGCCTACGAAGAGTCACTTGAGCGGCAGCAAAAATTGCGGGCATTCGCTTCAAAAAACACGAATGAAGCAATGCAGCGCCACCTCGCAACGGCCGGCCAAATGCAGGACGACATGGCTATCCGCCGGGCACGCGACGAACGTCGTGCCGCGCAATCGGGCAGGCGGCGCTGGTTTGTCTCCGCAACAGTGCTTATCGTCCTCGGATTTCTCTTGCAGCTCTTAGGCGCATTGCCGGCTTGAGATCGCGCGGAAAGCTTTTTACTCCGCAGCAACCTGCCGCCCGGCCACCGGCCCAGCGCGCAAGACTTCTGCATCGACATACTTCTCGAACTTGGCGAAGTTCTTTGAGAACATACCGGCAAGCGTAGCCGCCGCCGCATCATAGGCGCGTGGGTCGGCCCAGGTGTCGCGCGGGGTCATCAGCTTCGCGTCAATACC
>JAYUCQ010000430.1:0-3416 GCA_043740265.1 Hyphomicrobium sp. | reverse complement strand
GCGCACGCTCCAACGTCCAAGATGGCTGCGTGCTGCACACGGACCCGGGTTTCCCGCTGACCATCGGTGCCGATTGCACGATCGGCCATATGGTCATGCTGCACGGCTGCAGCATTGGCCGCGGCAGCCTGATCGGCATCGGCTCCATCATTCTCAACGGCGCAATTATCGGCGAAGATTGCGTCATCGGTGCCAACAGCCTCATCTCTGAGGGCAAGGTCATCCCGCCGCGTTCGATGGTGATGGGTTCGCCCGGCAAAGTTGTCCGCCAATTGAGCGACGACGAGGTCGCCCGCTTCAGTGGCGCTGGCGGCCGCTACGTCAGCAACTGGAAGCGCTTTGCATCCGGGCTCAAGCCGCAATCCTGAGATAATCCATGCGGCTCAAAAGGTTCGAGCCGGATGCTGGGGATGCATCCGGCTCGATGACAGGTCCGGTGTGGGGTCGGGGGGATGGCAGGGTCGTCGACCGGACCTGAATTCTGATGTGTTTCGTATCGCCTCGTCGGGTTCGCGTATCTGTTCGCCTATGGGTTAGATTGAACGCCCGCCATTGCGCCCGGCGTCGAAACGTCTGTTGGGTCGAGCGAACTCCAAACGGTGGGATCCATCGACGATTGCCGCATGACGAAGTGATACGGCGTCTGGCTCCAAAGGCGCACATACTCCGATTTATTGTCGAGCACGAAATCGCCTTGCGATGTCCGCGCCGTCAAAATGGCGTGGCCTTCGTTCTTTTCATCGCGAACAACGGTCATCAAAAGCGCGCCCGTTGGCCAGCCGCGCTCGATCAGGCGATGCCGCTTTAAAAGCGCGAAGTCTTCGCAGTCGCCGCGTGTCACCGGCAGCGCCCACCATTCGGTGACGCCGTAAATTTCAAGGTCGGTTGCGGGTTCAATTTCATGATTGACCTCGCGGTTGACTTCATCGAGATCACTCAAACGTTCCGGCGTCGCTTTAAAGCGAACGTCGTCGGCAGCACCTTCAGCGCATTCGCCCGGCTGCGCATCGCAGAAGCGGATAAAACCGTAGGGCGGCTGAGCATTGCCAAAGACGCGCATGAATTGCGGCGCCCGGATCGCCGGTTCCAGCAACGCTACATCCTGCGCCTGTGCTGCCGTGGTGGCAAACACACCGGCACACAAACTCAGGAGCACTCCTGCACTGACGCAAACGAACTTCATGCTACGCCCTCAAACACTGCACATACTGTAACGCAAGGAACTCGATTTATGTTCAAGACCACGGCTGGCATTTGAGTTAAATTGTGCTCAAATCTTAACTTCCCGATTTTGGCAATTCGGCGGGGAATCTGAGGCATCACACAACCGTTATGGAACTCTGCAGGACTTAAAAAGTTACGGGAAGTTGGTGCGCAACGAGGTCTGGTCCTGCACCACTAGAAATTGCAGGCCAATGCCGTCGGGATGATGGCGCCTGACGACGGACCTTATCTTCGCGATGACCACTTCTTCGCCAAGCGTTGGCCGGGCCGGCGTCCGGACCGACACGCCCGACGCCGAAAGGTCGAGCAATTCCACATCGATA
Source organism: Hyphomicrobium sp. (assembly GCA_043740265.1). Classification (GTDB taxonomy): domain Bacteria; phylum Pseudomonadota; class Alphaproteobacteria; order Rhizobiales; family Hyphomicrobiaceae; genus Hyphomicrobium_B. Next base: position 1,869 of record JAYUCQ010000430.1, on the reverse strand, counting down.
ATCATGCCATCGTCGAAGCGCAGCGGCGCTTTGCGGCCGGCCGTGGTCAGCCGCTCGTGCTGGCGGCCCAGTTCGTCAGGGAACTCGCCACGGTTTAAGAGCCACATGATTTGAGCTGAAAGTTTTTCACGCTTGTGCTCAGAAACTTTGAATTGGAAGGCAAAACCCGAAGGTGCTTGCCGCGTCACGGTACCTTCAAGGCCGCCCAGATGTTCGAAATAGGCAACGATCCGCTCGCCCACTTCAACGGCCTCGTCACTGGCGACGCACGCGCCACCAACGGAAATATCTTTCAGCGTGCAAACATGCTCCGTGCGGTTGGCGCGCATAAACCGGCCTGCGAGTTCAAGCGGTACGCGGCGGTGGCGGCGTAAATCGCCGCCCGCCATCGACGGCGCTGCCGCGTCATGCCTCAAGATCTGGGATTGCGGGGCCATGGCAGTCCTCACGACAGTAGCTGCTCTTCAATGCAGCGGCCTTGGCTCAGGGTGTGAGCGGGCCGCGGGAAAGATCTGACTATGGCAAGGGGGGACTTAATGAAGGCCTAAAGAGCGCGTCATTATTGAAACTTCCCGGCAAGGAAACGTCATTCTGGCAAAGATTTGCGATGCAACTCTTGAGTGTCGCCCGGTTTGGCCGGCCGTCGCCGATCGCGCGCCTATTAGAGAACGGGCAGATGAGATGACGCCCCGGGTCTAGTGATCGTCGTCGGGCTGCCCAAGTCCGCCATCATAGACGCGGAACTGACGCCGCCCGCCGCGCACAATGCGGGCTTCACTCATGCTCGGCTTAAAGGGGGTCTGGCGATGGACATTGTCGATCATCGCGTGCGGCCGCCCATCCGGCCAGATCAATTCGTGGCTGAGCACCCGGGTTTTGACGAGGTGCTCATGGCCTATCCATGTGGGACGCTTGACCAGGGCCATAGACCCTAGAAACCGGTCGACGGTTTCGCGCATGTGGATCAGCGGCAGCAACAGCATCTCGATATCCACGGATGCGCCACTTGCTGTTTGGCAATTGAGCGTGAACACGCCGACAGCCGCCTGCCGGGCAATGACCGAGAATTGCCGCTGCAACGTGATGCGGTCTTCGTCGCCGACCATTTCGAAAACATTCAGGCCGCGGAAGTCGCGCCCGAACGCGTCGCAGATCCGTGTTCCGGCCAACCGGAACCTGGACGTGTCGTTGTCGATACGCTCTAGTATAAAGGTATCCGGCAGCATTGCGGCAATCTGTGACGGCTCAATCTCAAAGCGCCGCGGTGCCAAGCGTCCCGCCCGGATATCGTTCCAGTAGCCGTAGAGATGCTGGTTGACCGGGTCGCGCATGCGGGTGCTGCCATTCCAAAGAGTGTGCCGGCGAAACTCAAAGGCAGAGAGAGGACGCTACTGTCCCAACCTGGCACAGCCGGCGCTCGTTCGCGCTGCCTTGGGAACGAGGGGAGCATCGTTCGTGCCACGCATCACGCCAGCAATCATGTTTGGTGATCGTCGCGGCGAGCGCCTTGCCGCAGGCGGCAGTGGCGTCTAACAGGGTTCAACCAAGATCCGGCATCTGCGCCGGCATCATCGTTCCAAGGGACCGCACCGCGTGCAATCCAACGAGCCGGCCAACGAACCATCCAGAGAACCAGCCAGAGAGCCGATTTTCAACGTTCCACGGGCCGTATTGGCCGTCATTGGCGTCATGGCAGCCCTGCACGCCGGGCGCGTCTATCTGTTAAGTCCCGAAGAAAATTCGCAAGTGCTATTGGCGATGGCTTTTATCCCGACCCGTTATGCCGGGTTTGCAAGTGAGATTCCCGGCGGCGAGATCGCGAAATACACGTCCTTCGTCACGCATATGTTTGTCCACGCTGACGCCATC
>JAYUCQ010000429.1:0-3417 GCA_043740265.1 Hyphomicrobium sp. | reverse complement strand
GCGGCCAAGGCTAGGAACAAGCCTAAACGATGGATACCAAGGGTGCCGATCGAATAGCCGATGGTATCGCGGAAGAATGTGTTCTCATGCTCTGGCGCCTTGACGGTTTCCCCCGGTTTCGGGTTCACCGCCGAAAGGATCAAAGAACCATGCAAGGCCAGCGCAAGGCAGGTCGTGAAGAAAAAAGTCACGGCGATCATGTGCGCAGGATTGTAGTGGAAGTTTCCGTATTTGTAGCCGGTGCCGGAAACCCAATCGAGATGACTGATAATGCCGTAAGGGAAGGCGTGTCCCCAGGCACCCATCAAGACCGGACGGATGACGACGAGCGTGAAGTAAGCAAAGATTGCGAAACCGAACCCGACGGGCACGTGATACCCCATGCCGAGCTTGCGGCAAATTTCGACTTCCCGCAGCGCCCAAGAGACGAAGGCTCCAAGTGCGCAAACGGTTATCGCTTGCCATAGACCACCGAGCATGAGCGGCGCTGCCTGCAGCCCGTATTTGATGTCCGGCGGATTGATGCTTATTTTCCAGATATTCCATGTCGGGCCATGCGCTGCACCCCAGAGGATCAGCCCGATGCCTACAAAAATAAAGAATATCGACGTTATTCCAAAAAAGCCGACGTAGAACGGACCTACCCAGAAATCGAACAGATCTCCGCCGATCAGCGTGCCACCGCGGACCCTGTATTTACGTTCAAAGTTGAGCATAGCCATGGCGGGAACCTCTCCTCAGCCAGCGTGGGCCGGCTGCCTCCACTCATTTTATTGTTTCGGGTTATTGTTTCGGGTTATTGTTTCGCGTTACCGTTTCGAGTTGATGCGTCGCGTTTTTGTTTAGGCATTGTTGTTTAGAATTTAGTCTTCGAGTTCAAGCGGACGGAGCCGCCTAAGCAAGCCCCGCCCGTTTGTCGTCACTGCGGCTACGCCGCTTTCTTCTCGATCACCAGAGGCGCCGAAATCGGCGCATCCAGGCCAGCGGTTTTCGCCTTGCGAGGACCTTCGATCCAGTTGAACCGGTCTGTGCTGAGCAGAATAAAATGAATCAGCACGGCCAGTGCAAATAGGAAGGTAGCAAGTGCGACCAGCGTCCGGCGCGGATCGAATAGAAGCCACATTCTCCACATGTTAGTGCCTCCGAGTGTTAAGCCTTAAATGACGTCACATAGTTCATTGCGTGCTGAGCGCCGTCCATCAACGAAGCGTAGCCGGACACCCCTGGGAACCAAGGACGCCAATTCCACACAAGGAAGTGGGCGATGATCGCAATCACCGTGAATATGATGAAGCTCGTCATGAAAAGGCCGTGGAACTCCTTGGCCTCTTGAGCGCTGAGGCCCGACAAAGAGCCGCTTTTATTATCGGCAGCCATGAAGGTTCACTCCATATTGGGCCTTTCGGCCGTTACCGCGCATATCCCACGCGGCAGGGACAACCGTGATGTCTCCATCACGGCAGACGTCCTTCCAGTTCTCTGGCTGCCAGTTCTCTGGCTTCCGGTTCCCTGGTTGGATGTTCTTCATCGCCTATCCCATAAAGGCGTAAGTTGCACACGTGCGAGCCCCATCGGCGGCACGTTCAAAAATCGATTTGTGTGGCCCGCGCCGCGCGTTGCCGAACCAGCGGAATGGCAAAAGCATTTCCAGGACGCCGGCGAATAAAAACACGACGAAAGTCACCGCGAAGATCAGCCGGAACTCAAGCGTCTCCGACCTGCTGGAACGCGATGACCGGTAGTCCCGGTCGCTCCTCACAAAAGCCATGACGTGTCTCCTTTTCGAATGCCCCGTTGTGCGATGCTTGAGCATCGTTGCGTGCAGTTCCGTCTCTTGTCCCGGCGTGGCCCTTGGGCTTGCACCCCTGGGAAATGACCAACTACAAATCTCGGCTCTCGTTTCATGCGGCGCGCCCCGTCGTTAGAGCCTGGCGCGATTGCGCTAAGCGCTGTGCGGTCACGCGTTCTTCTCCAGCATGGCGCGCCTGCGCTTCGGCGGCGTCGCGCAGACGCTTCGCGGCGGAAATCCGCACCAACACAGGTTCTGCTTCGATCAGATCTTCAAGCGCATGCTGGGCGTCGTCATCCCAGGGCAACTGCACCAGCCGGCGCGTTGGCGTGGCTTCGACTTTGTCGAGCTCACTGCCGAGCGGCAGGATGTGGAACAGCGCGTCAAAGAGGGCGTTGCAAACTTCCTGCACGAGATAGGTGGCGCCCGCATAGCCCATAAACGGCGTGCCGGTGTGACGGCGGATAATGGCACCCGGAAACGAGGCCGGAATATACATTGAGCGCCCGCCGGCTTCGGCGACGTACATCCGCTCGTTGTAACTGCCGAAGATGATCAGCGGCGGCTTTTCGCGGATGGCCTGGCGCACGGCGTCGTTCTCAGGCTTGATGCCCGCGCGGCGCGCGAACGAGAACGTGCACGGCAGACCCATCTCGGTTTCAAGGAAATTGCGAATGCCGCGGGCGTAAGTCTCGTTGGCAACAACAGCGAAGCTTGCGGTACCGAAGAAATCTTGGGTTACAGAGCGCCACAGATCCCAAAGCGGCTTAATCGTCGTATGCTTTTCTTTTTCGATGAAAGGCTCAGGGTCGATACCCAGCAATTCGCCCAGTGTGCGCAAGAATTTCGTGGTCGAATGCAGGCCGATGGGCGCTTGCAGGTACGGCCGCTCGAGCGCCTCGCATAGCATCCGGCCAAACTCGCGGTACATGCAGATGTTGACGTCGGCATCGACGAGTTTGGGAACATCTGCCACATGCGACCCGAGCGGGAAGACCATATTGATCTCAGCACCCATGCCCTCGACGAGGCGGCGGATCTCGGCAACGTCTGACGGCATATTGAAGGTGCCGTAGATCGGGCCAATGATGTTGACGCGCGGTTTTTCACCTTCTTTGCGCGGCGGCCGGGCCGGCACTTTCTTGCGGCCATACTGCGTCCACAGCCAAAAGATGGCGCGGTTGGCGCTCTGCCATTGATCTTCATCGATGGTGCGCGGCAGGAACCGCTGGATGTTGGTGCCTTCGGGCGTCACGCCGCCGCCGATCATTTCGGCGATTGAGCCGGTGACGACAACAGCGGGCAAAGACGGATCGAGCGTTTTGTGCGCCCGCTTCATCGCGCCTTCGGTACCGGTCTTGCCGAGTTCTTCTTCGGACAATCCGGTGACGACGATCGGCAGCTCATGCGGCGGCAAGGCGTCAGTGTAATGCAGCACCGAAGTGACGGGCAGATTTTCGCAGCCAACCGGTCCGTCGATGATGACCTGCAAGCCTTTGATTGCCGTGAAGGCGTAAACCGAACCCCAATATCCACCCGCGCGATCGTGATCGATGATCAGCATGCAGCTCTCCTGCTAAAGCAGGCACGAGCGCGCAAATCAAACAACCGGTTATCATGGCCGAGGA
>JAYUCQ010000428.1:0-3430 GCA_043740265.1 Hyphomicrobium sp. | reverse complement strand
TGCCTTTGACGATGTCGTCATAAAACTTCAGGGTCTTGCCGTCCTGATTGACGACAGAGACGTTGGGAAAATAATTGTCCCGCCATGGCGAAGCATCTGGTGCTGGCGACAGCATGCGCAGCGCCGCGCCTGCCACGATGGGGATCAAGAACGCCACCGCAAATATCAACCAGCGCCGCATGACTTGAACTTTTTTCCAATAAATTTGATTTTAAAATGGTTCCGGGAACCGCGACATCCCCGGAACCGTACTCGCCGCGCGCCCGCTCTGAATTCGCGCGGCGGGTAAACGTTATGCTTTGATCTAAACCGGAGGCCTTGGATCGCCTTCGGGCAGAACTTCAGCTTGCGAGAACGAGACACCGTCCAACGTGGGGATTGGCGTCGGCGTGACAAACATCTGCGGACCCGAGCCAGACAAGATCTGGTAGCGCAGCAACATCGCGAAATCTTCGTGCACCGTGTTGTGGCAGTGGTTCACATACGAACCGCCGTATTCGCCAAACTGCACTTGGAATTTCACGGTGCCCGCCGGTTTCAACCGCCAAACGTCTTTGCGGACAAGTTTTTCGGTCGGCCCGATGGGACCAGCGCCGCGATCGATGGTGATACCTTCTTCAAAGTGTAGATGGATGGGATGATCCCAGCCGCCGCCACCGTTGATGTAGGTCCAATGCTCGATCTCGCCGGGCTTGGGAATAAGCAACGACACACGGTTGGCGTTCATGGAGTGCGAAGCCTGACCGTTGACGCTGATCGTCCACGGGAATGGCATATTAGCCGGGCAATCTGGGTTACACTGGCCGGTTGCTGGATCGCGGCTGTCGCCAGTCGTGCGATTGAAGACGACGACACGTTCGCGCACTGGCGGCTGGATCGGGATCTGATCGGTGAGTTTGCTCGCCAGCGACGGTGAGCCAGATCCCGAGGCGTAAAGGGTGATGCCTTTCATGTCCTCGCTTTTAACCGACGAGGCCAAGCGGAACTCCAAGATCGGGCCGACGGCCGGATCGAGCACGTTGCCAGCGAGCGCCTGGCCCATAGTCACCGAGAAGTCGGGCTTGCGGCCATCGGTCTGCTGCAGAATGTTGACGAGCCGGATTTTATCGCCGAGGCGGAAACGCGAGAAATCGACGACAATATCGTAGCGCTCGGCGACGCCTTGCTCTTCGAGCGCCGTCAAAAGCACGGGGTTGACGAGGAGATTGCCGTCGTTGGCAATCATTTGGAACGGCACGACGTTGCCGCTCTGGTCGGCCAAGGCAAGCCGAACAAACCGCGACATGCAGGCGTTGAGAATGCGGAAACGATATTTACGCGGCAGCACGTCCATAAATGGCGCAAACTGGTGATTGACCATCAGCAGGTCGCCGACGAAACCATCGGTCGTGAAGATGTCGAAGAAGAGCTGGCCGTTGGGATCGCAAGCCGCGTCCGAGACCATGAGATTGACGTCAAAATCGACGTTGCCCCAATCGAGCAGCTTGCCGCTCGGCAGCTTCAAGTTCACGCCGTCGGTGATCGCTTCGTTGCCGCGGTCTGGGCCGCTATAATAGTTGATCATCATGGCGCTGCCTTTGTAGACATTTTCCGCCGTGAAGAAGAACCGGTGATCGTGGGCCCACATGGTGCCCTGCAGTTCGCGATAGTCGCCTTTGACGTTTTTCAGTTTGCCATTGCCATCAGGCCCGGATGCCTTGTTGTTGGAAGCATCTGTGTTAGTCGTGTCGCGCCGGGCGAGCGTGGTGCTCCAGCGATAATCGTAGAACGTACCGGGGAAATGGAACGCGTTGCACGCGCCGTCGCTTTCCGCGCCGTTATGAGCATTGTGGAAATGCAGCGAGGATTCGTTGCGGCCAAAGCCGTTGTTTTTCGAGCGATCCGTTGGCAAGTTGTTGTAGACGCGAGTTACAACGGGTTCACCGTAACGGCACTTGATCAGCGGAGCTGGCACCGTGCCGTAACAGTCGGCGCCGCCATTCTGGCGGTAGGAACCTGTGCCGAACGACCAGACGCTATTGGGTTGTTGCCACGGCATCGCCGAATGGAATTTCGTGCTGTTGCCTTTCTGCGAACCAAGCGACAGAACGTAACCTTTTTCCGGAAAGAACTCGTCCCAGCGCTGATGCGCGAAGGCCTCTGTCGGCGGACGGCCTTCGAGCGGGCCGCGCTTGGTCATCGGATTGACGTGCGGATTGTCCTGATCACGCACACCTTGGTTTTTGAGGGTTGTGTAGTCTTCATGCCAAGAGAGACGCTTGGCGACGGGTTCGGCCGAATAGGCACCGCCCGCTGGTCCCCAGGCTGCGTGACCCTCAGGCGTGCGGAACATTGGAATTGGCGTTTGCACGGCCAGGCGCACAAGCGGGCTCGTGAATTTCTGCGCATTATAGAGCGGGCTGCGCGGCGTTCCCGTCGGCACAATCGCGAAAGCACTGCGCGCATACGGGCTCAAGCCGTTTTTCTCGACGAGCAATCCAGCGCCGGTAAAAATTCCCCATTTGAATAGATCGCGCTTGGTAATTTGACCGGCAAAAATCGATTTTACGATTTCCGAGCGGTTATCGCGTGCATGTTGGGCTTCGCGCTCGCGGGCCTTGGATACTTTTTTAGGTAGATACATTATCGCCTCCGCAAAATATCAGCGCCACCCACGAACAGGCACGTCGTCGGAATTATGCTGGGCGGCATATCCCATCACACCATTGCGCGGGCTGGACTTGGCGAACAGGGATGATGGTCGCAGACAAAGGTCCGCTTACCTTTGTTGAGAGCCGCCGCTGGTCTTGGCTTAAGGTGTGCGACTAAGGGCCTATACTTGGAGCAGCACGACCAGACTTTAGTCCCACCGGACATTTACCAATTTCCGTTGCCGCTCAAGCAGCGCTCGCCCATAATGTTGCTGGGGATTTCGGTTGAAGACTTAGCCGCTGTTGCAACGCCGCCTAAATGCGGAACGCGGTCGAATTGTTTTAGCAATTACAGGCTGCGATCAGTTTCGACCGCCGCCCGTTTCGGTTAATCGCTTGTGGAAAAGTCGACGATTTGGGTTGGACAGCTTTGTTAATCATCCTGCAGCGGCGCGAGTTATGAACCGCCCCTGACCCGCTTGCTCGACTCGTCTTAGCGAATCGATGCTCTTCTCAAGGGCACGCACACGCTTTTGCAAGAACGTGCCGCCTTGGTTGACGGTTGTGATTGATTTTGTTGGTGAGATCGACGAGTGCACGGGTTCGTTGCGAGATTTGGAGTGAGCGCTTTAGCGCGATGCGCGCGGGCAGCTGCGGTGACGGCCGTCGCGTTGTGGGCCGCCGCTTGCGCGCTGCCGTCGGAACAATTGTCGCTGCCGGGCGCCATCGGACCTTCGCAAGGCACCGGCTCGATCATTGGTGGATCGCGCGCCGGCGTACCATTGGGCGAACCCGGAGCG
>JAYUCQ010000427.1:0-3435 GCA_043740265.1 Hyphomicrobium sp. | reverse complement strand
TATCTGGCGGCTGACATCTTGATCGTGCTGCTACTTGGCACGCTGATCCTAGCGCCGGAGCAAAAATTCTTCGCAGGCCTCGGCGTCGTTCTCAAGCGTCATACCGGCACGCTTTTGGGCATGGTGGCACTGTCGATCGCCGCTCTATTATTTTCCAATCTGATCGCGACGATACCTAATGAAAGGCTTGATCGTACGGCTGCTCTGTTGTGGCCGGTGCCTGTCGATCCCGCGGCAAACCCAAACGGCGTTGGCCGCACGGCGTTCGGGCCGACGGCGTGGTTGTTCGATGGCCGGGTCGATCAAATCAAAGGCAAGCCCGAAAGCTTGTTCAGCCGCAACCTCGTGGTGATCAACACGCAACTCGTGCCCCCCGTCAATCCTGAGCCGGAAGAAGCCAGCTTGAACCTGCGCGGCCGCGATCTGCGGTTTGCGACCTTTGACCGCTCAGACATGCGGCGCGCCGATTTCACCGGCGCGGATTTGACCGGCACGAGCTTTGTGCGCACCGGCTTGATCAAGGCGCAACTTGGCCGGTCGACGATGGCTGGCACGGACCTGCGAGGTGCCGGCATTCTGTCGACCTTCGCGCGCGGCGCCAAGATGGACGGCGTGCGCGTGTGCAGCACGCAGCGCATGGCGTTCATTGCCGATATGGCCGACAACCAAGACATGAAGGGCCTCGCGCGCGAAACGTGTCCGCCCGATTTCTGATGTCTCAGACATTTGTTGCTTCAGACCTAGTTTTCGCTTTTGCAGGATGTTCTAAAAATTGTCATCCCGGCCTCGAAGCCTAGCGGCATGGCGCAGCCATGCTCCGCATGGGCCAGCCGGGACCGAGCTTTATTGCTTGCCAAAGTCTGGGTCCCGGGTCTCGCGATAATCTCGCCCGGGATGACAAGGGACGATGGCAAGCGCAAGATGACCTTTCCGCTCTACGGCTCGAGTTCGGTGTCCCAATAGAGATAGTCGAGCCAGCTGGTGTGCAGGTAGTTGGGTGGAAACAGCCGGCCGTTGCGGTGCAGTTCAAACACCGTCGGGCGGTAAGGATCTTGCCGCGGATGCATCCCGGCCGCGCGTGGCATCAGCCCGCCTTTGCGCAAGTTGCACGGCGCGCAGGCCGTCGTCACGTTATCCCAGCGGGTCAGGCCGCCACGCGAACGCGGAATGAGATGGTCGAACGTCAGGTCGCTCTTGTCGCCGCAATATTGGCAGGAGAAGCGGTCGCGCAGGAACACGTTGAATCGTGTAAACGCCGGATAGATCGCCGGCCGAACGTAAGTCTTGAGCGACACGACGCTCGGCAACTTCATCTCGAACGACGGGCTGCGAACGAACCGGTCGTATTCCGACACGATGTTGACGCGATCCAAAAAGACGGCCTTCACCGTCTCCTGCCAGCTCCAGAGCGATAGAGGATAATAGCTCAGGGGCCGGAAGTCGGCATTCAAAACCAGGGCCGGACAATTCTCCGGTATCGTAGCGTGAGCATTCACGTTCGCGCTTCCTCGCAAGGTTAGATAGATGCGACAGCGTTCTGATGGTGCCACCCAACGAGCGGGATACTAGCCTCGCATAACAAATATGTGAAGCCGCAGAGAATTTCGTACCTGTATGTGGGGAAGGACCTGGAAAAAATCAGCGTTTTGAACGCGTTTTTTCTATTTTTGCGGGCTTGGGGCTCGTCCGCGCGGCACCATAGTGGCTCCAAAGCAACCGTGCGGCCACAGCCCTGAACGGCCGCCAGCGCTCGGCAATCTCGTTTAGTTGGGCGGCCGTAGGGCGTTGATCGAGGCCTAGAAGGCCCTGGGCCGCTATTTGCAGGGCAAGATCGCCGGCAGCGAAGGCATCCGTGCGCCGCAGCGCAAACAGCAGGTAGATGTCCGCCGTCCAAGGGCCGATGCCGTGCAGGCTGGTCAGCGTTTCGTGGATAGCCGCATCGCTGCGCCGGTTGAGGCGAGCGAAGTTGAGCGCGCCGGAGGACACGGCTGCAGCGACGGCCTTCAAGGTACGAATTTTGCCGCGAGACAATCCGAGGCTGGCGAGATCGGCATCAGACAGAGCGAGCAGGGTTTCGGATGCGAACGGTTGGATGGCGGCGCTGAGCCGTCCCCAGATCGCATTGGCGCTAGCGGTCGAGAGTTGCTGGCCGACGACGATCTTGGCGAGGCCCGAAAAATCGGCGTTGAAATCCCGCAGCGGCGGCAGGCCGTGGTGCGCATGGATTTCGCGCATGTGATCGCATTGGCGGGCGAGCGCCGTGACAGCCTGCGCTAATTCCCTGTCGGTAGTCAGCCGGTGTGACGGCTTCAACGCCATACTGTTTCTCTCAGCACTACTCTAATTCTCCACAAGCGCTTCCTACATATAGCGCTAGAGGAGCGTTACCTCTGTTGCAATTTCAAATGAAAGTTAGACGTGTCATGGACGGCCATTTTGTGAAGCGGACTATATTGGTTTGTGCGCTGGCGTTGAGCGGCGCGGTATCGGCCGTTGCGGCGTCAAAGCTCGACGACTGGGCGACGGTGCACAACGAGCGGCACGGTTTCACCATTGCTTATCCTGTCAACGTGTTTGAGCAAAAGGCCCCGCCGACAACCGATCAGGGCCGCGTGCTCGTCTCTAAAGACGGGAAGGCCAAGCTTTTAATCGGTGCCTTCGACAACACCGAAAACAGCTCGCTCAACGATTATCGCGACTACCTCATGCAGGGCCAATGGGCGGGCTCAGATATCGATTATGCGCCGATCAGGAAGAAGTGGTTTGTGCTGTCAGGCACGCGCAACGGCGAGATCTTTTATGAGCGTGTCAGCTTCACGTGTGGCGGCAAGCTGATCAACAGTTGGGTCATGACGTACCCGGCGGCCGAGCGCAGAATGTACGACCGCGTGCTGGAAGCGATCGCGCGTACCTATCTACCGGGCGCTGGCAAAGCCGGTAGTTGCAACTGAAACGATGCTAATCGTTGGGCAAAACAGTTGGATTTTGGCCGCTGCGTGGCCCGTTTGCTCTGCCTGGCATAACCGTCAGGGTGTATACATTTCGTCATGCGCGTGGCCGCCCAGTCTCCCGCGCGCGACCTAAGATCTTCGCTGACAGAATTCCTGGCGATGTCGACTTGGTTTTGGAGCGGGTGTGAAAAAGCCACCAAAACGTAAGACGAAAAGCAAACGCCCTTGGGCGGTTGCAGCGCCTGCGCGTTCGCGCGTCAGCATTAAGCTCGGGCGGACAAAGAAGGCCATCGCGCATCTTTTGGTGTCTGATCGGTACGCAGCTCGGCGGGGCACGTGCAGGGCTCTGAGCGCGCGCGAGATTGTTGGCGGCGTTATTCCGCAAGACCGGCAGCTTGCTGGTTTGCTGCTCGCGCCGTTCGCAATTATGACGATCGGGCTCGGCGTCTCGCTGGCGCTGAAAGAGCGGCTGAGCCTCAAGGAG
>JAYUCQ010000426.1:0-3436 GCA_043740265.1 Hyphomicrobium sp. | reverse complement strand
GCGTCCTCAATCGATTGGCACGCGACGGAACCGTGGGTCCAATATGGCATGCGCACCGTCAAATACTTGTGCGGCGGGCTGCTGCTGGGATCGATCCTATTCTCCGTATCAGGCGCCGTCGTCACCAGCGGTATTGTTGCGGTCGAAGGCGACTACCAGTCCGTACAGCACCTTGAAGGCGGTATCGTTTCCAAGATCCTTGTTCACAACGGCGACCGGGTGAAAGAGGGCGACGTGCTTGTGCACATGGAAGACACGCAATCCCGCGCCAGCATGGCCGCTACCAGCGGCAAATTTGCCGACTTTGCAATTCAAGAGGCAAGGCTCATTGCCGAGCGTGACCGCAAGGATCATTTTGATTCCCCAGCGTCTGTTGACCTGACGACGCCGGAAACGGCCAAGCTGCTCGAAGCGCAACGCGCCCTTTTTGATGCGCGCCGCACCGCCTATCTTGGCCAGCAAAAGGTCCTGTCCCAGCGCATCGGACAAGCTGAAAGCGATCTTTCGGGAGCCGTTGGGCAGCTTGAATCGCGCAATAAAGAACTTGGGCTCAACGAAAAAGAACTGACGACGGTCAAGCCGCTTTTCGACAAAGGCTTCGTCAATCAGCAGCGCATCGGACCGTTGGAACGTGAAAGTGTCCGTCTTCGCGGCGACATTAGCAATATCAAGGCGCAGATCAGCAAACTCAAGTCGACGCGCGGTGAAGCAGAAGCCCGGCTCGCTCAGGCCGACAAAGAATATTCCCAGCAAGCCGCTGACGAGTTGCAAAAGGTGCAGACCGGCCTTGCGGAACAAACGGAAGCCCGCAAATCAATTTCCGAAAAACTGTCGCGAACGGATGTGCGGGCGCCCGTTGCGGGCATAGTTCACGCCCTTGCCGTACACACCGAAGGTGGCGTGGTACCGCCCGGCGGAACCCTGCTGCAGATCATCCCGGAAGACCGCAAACTGCTCGTCGAGGCAAAAATTACCCCGCACGACATCGACAAGGTCCACCCCGGACAAGAGGCGACCGTGCGCTTTTCGTCGTTTGACAGTCACTCGACGCCGCGCCTCAGCGGTATCGTGCGCAAGGTTTCTGCGGCTGAGATTGTCGATAAGGAAGGCAAATCGTACTTCACGACTGAGGTCGAAGTTCCGCCGGCCGAGATGATGAAGCTCGACAAAGGCCAACATCTCATTCCGGGAATGCCAGCCGAAGTTTATCTCGCGACTGGGTCGCGTTCGATACTGTCGTATTTCCTGAAGCCGCTGACAGACATGCTGGCCCGCACATTCCGCGAGCATTAAGGGTGCAGCGTCACCGCGCCTCAGACGCTAGTAAGCGTTAAGGCTGGCCTTGCGCGAGACCACGGTCAGGAAGACGATGTAGAGATCGAAGGCTACCGACCAATTGTCGATGTAATAGAGGTCATGGGCTACGCGCTGGCTCATCGCCTCGTCGGTATCGGTCGCACCGCGAAATCCATTGACCTGCGCCCAGCCTGTAATTCCGGGTTTCATGTTGAGGCGGCGCGGGTAGAGGGCGATGCGCTTCTCGAAAAACCGGTCATGAGCAACGGCATGTGGCCGCGGACCAACGAGCGACATCTCGCCCTTTACAACGTTGAACAACTGCGGGAGCTCATCGAGGGAATATTTGCGCAGCAAGCGGCCGATACGAGTAACACGCATATCGTTCTGCGTGGCCTGGCGCACGACGTCGCCGTCTTCAAGCGCAGTCATGGTGCGGAATTTCCAGATGCCAAATTCTTCGAGATTAAATCCGCGCCGGCGCTGATGGAAGTATACGGGCCCAGGACTGTCGTATTTGATCAGCGCGGCAAGCAGCAAGAACAGCGGCGTCAACAATATCAGCGCAGCACTTGCGGCGAGCACGTCGAAAGCGCGTTTTGAAAGCGCCTCAAAGGGTCCAAGCGGCTCCCGCGTCAACGACAGCGTCGTCGCCGTGCCAAAGCGCGCGACGCGCGCGTCTTTGAACCGGCTGAGCAAACCGCCGGCACCGACGTGGATTGCAACAGGAAGCAAGCTAAACGCCGCGACGCAGCTATCAAGGAAAGCGGGCTGGGACAGTCCGCTCGAGATCACGACGTCCTCAATACCTAGCGCCCGGGCGTTGCCGGCAGCACTTTCCAAAATTTCTGAAATGGCGACGGGACCGCGGCTGGCATCCGGAACAATCGCGCGTGCCGCGACATAAACGCTGGCGGCTCCGTCAGATATTTCGCGTTCCAAGCGGGCGACGTCGTCCTCAGTGCCAACGATCATCAACCGGCGGCGGCGGACAATGCCGCGTTCGATCAGAGCGCCGAGGCTGCGCTGCAGGGCGGCATTGAAAGCGATCACGGCAATCAGACCGACACTGTAAAACAATAGCAGCCACCCGCGGGAGAAAACAGCGGTGCTCTTTGTCAGAAAACCGATCGCAGCCAGGGTGACGAAAGCAACGTTCCAAACAAGGAACAAGCGGGTATTGGCGCGACGCCCTTCAAGCAGGCTTTCAACGCTGTATTCGTCACGGACGAGGAATGTCAGCGCATAAGTTAGTCCAGCAAGACCGCCAATATCCGCATAACGGCTGACATCGCCTGGTACGCCATAGAAAACCGTGTGATAGCCGACGCCCGTCGCAACTGCGACTGCGACAATGACAAGCAGCTCAATTGCAAAAGCCGCTGCCGCAAACGCCGTGCTCGATAGCGCGAAACGCGATCCGCCACTGGCCTTCAAAAGACCTACGCGATCAATACTGCCGAACACAACCACCCGCCATTTTCAAACAGCCAAAACTGCGCCGGAGACTGCTCTCCGAAGTTACCTCACTGAAGGCCGCAGAATTTGTATCCTACTGCCGACGCGGTTAGGTGATCACTTTCGCGAAAAGTTAAAATGCAGCGGCAACGGATAACATTTATCCGCTACAGCCGGAAAGCGACCATTGGACAGTGTGTAAAGCCACTCTATATGAGCGGTATGACACCGGCTAAAACCGATTAACAGTGAAAAAAAGGCAATCGAGGTATGCAAAACCCTTGCGGCATAACTGGCGGCATTGTCTGGGCACAGCGTTTGCAGTGAAACTGCCAACGTGAGAATTGCGCCTAACCGGTGCGCGTCCCAATTGGTTTTGCCGGTTCAATTCTCCAAACCGGCCGTTTTGAATGCGTCAAGGTTGCAAAATGATACAGTCGTCTCCGCGTCTTGGAGCTTTGCCCGGCAGCTCGCCCTCCAACTTAATTTGGCGGCAGAACGTACTTCCCGCTCAATGGGTTGGACGCAGAGCGATGGCGATGCCTGGATCGCTTGACGAAATCCAATCCCACGACGGCGATTTGCAGAACATCATTCAACAGCTTCTGAATAACAAGCGTAAGTTGTTGTTGGCGACCCTTGCTTCCTTGCTGTTAGGGTTGACGTACTTAGCTCTTGCAAC
>JAYUCQ010000425.1:0-8355 GCA_043740265.1 Hyphomicrobium sp. | reverse complement strand
CCGGGAGGGTTCGAGAGTTGCCTATCGCACACCTGGTTATCGAGACAGCAGCAGTGATTTCGGCTAATTGACGTAGGAGAATGCCTGTGGGCAGAGTTCTAAAGCGCGGGGGCGCACGACTGAAAGACTTGAGCCAAAACGGCGGCCAAAATGGCCGTCAAAATGGATTGAGCCAGGATAGCCTGGCGTGTGCGAAGAAACGGCTATGAACGGACCAGTGACGGAAACACAGTGGTATATCGCCCGTGACGGCAAACAGCACGGGCCGCTGACCGATATCGAAATGCGCACCTTTGTGGCGCACAGCTATTTGCGCCCTCAGGACCTGATCTGGCGTCCGGGTATGGCCGAGTGGCTGCCGGCGACGCAGGTTTTTCCAGCCGTATTCCAAAGTGCAACGCCCGCAGCGGTTGCACCGACACCGGTGGCGCCGCAACCCGCCCCCATGTCCGCGGTGCCAGCGCCTGCCGCGTCGCCGAAGTCCCCGCACACCTCTGACTTCGATAATGCCGATGCCGCCAACGTACAGTCGCGCGGTGGGGCCGGGCGCAGGCTCGCGACAGCGGCTGCCGTCATTACAGTGATTGGCGGCGGCGCGTTTGCATTCGCAACCTATCGCGAACCCATCTTGCAATTGGTGACAGGCTCGAGCGGCACAATGTCCGAAACGCCGGTTGTGACAGCTCCACCATCTGAACAGAAGCCCGTTGAGACAGCAACGGTAACGCCGTCGGCAGCGCCGGACGTTCAAGCTCCAGACGCTCAAGCCAATACGGCCGCTGCACCTTTAAGCGGTGCGCCCGGGGCAGATCCAACTGCACCGGCGGCGGCCGCCGCACCGGCCGCAACGCCCGCGCCTGAAACGCAGACGGCGGCATTAACTCCACCCGAACCACCGGCCCCGCCCGCAGGCCCGCCGAATATCGACGGCTCACAAATCGATGCCCGGCTGCAAAAAATTCCTGTTTGGACGCTGATCAAGAAAGACTATCCCGACTGGTACGTCGGACATATCTCGGCGGCTGAAAAACTCGTTGCCGATAAGCGCCCGGAAAGCGATGTCGCGATGCATCTGGCGCAGGGCCTTGTGACCTTGCGCCGGCAAAATTCTGAGAAGGCACTGGCGGCCAGCCCGGAAAAACTGCGCCGGGTTGCGAGCGCGTTTTTAGAAAATCTCAAAGCGCTGCAAAGCCAGAGCGTCAGCGCCTGCTACGGTTTCATTTCCAAAGGCGAAACCAGCCCTGCCATCGTGCAATTGATGCAAACACCAGAGACCGCGACGACGTTCAACGCCAATATCAGCGCTATTTTTGAAGCCATCGAAGACGGCGGTAAATCTCCCGCCAAGCACGCCACTGCGGTTAAAGGCGATTACGACATCTTGATCAAAGAGCTTGGCAAGATCGGCTGGAAGGAAGATGACCTGCAGGTGTTCTCCAACCCGAAGCTGTTGTCGAAGCGGCCGCCGGAACTGGTTTGCAGAATGGTGCTCGACTGGTTCACGGCCCACTTGGCCGTCAAGGACAAGGGCGTGCAGGACCGGCTGTTGTACGAGACGCTAAAGCCCGTCGTTTCGGGCTGAAGTTTGGCGATGCTCTACACGGCCCTCAAGGTTGCCATCACCGCCGTCCTCGTCGTCGCGATTGCTGAAATCGGCAAACGCTCGAGCGCCTTTGGCGCGCTGCTGGCATCGCTGCCGCTCACGTCGCTATTGGCGTTCGTCTGGCTATACGGCGAGACTGGCGACGCGGCAAAGGTCGCAAACCTAGCGCAGAGTATTTTCTGGTACGTTCTGCCGTCACTCGTTTTGTTTTTGGCGCTACCTGTGTTGATCGGCAACGGCGTGGGTTTTTGGCCAAGCCTCGCGGTCTCGTGCGGCTTCACGTTTGCGGCGTATCTCATCATGATCTGGGTCTTGGGCCAGTTTGGGGTTGTTCTCTAATCGTCATCCTCGGCTGAGCGCGCTCTGCACTTGCGCGTCGAAAGCCGGGGATCTAGCGCAAGACTCCTATCGCTGAAACGTATTTTGTGCCTTCGGCGCACTTTACGCTGGATCCCCAAACCGCAGTGCGACTAAAGCAGCCGCACGCAGTTTGAGGATGACGAAATCACCTCAGTGACAGACGCCGCCGGACAGGCTATCGGCTGGCCCATGCTGCATATCAATGACCTCACCTACCGGATCGAAGGGCGTGTGATCCTGGATCACGCCACCGCTGCCATTCCCGACGGCCACAAGGTCGGCCTCGTCGGCCGCAACGGAGCTGGCAAGACAACGCTGCTGCGCCTGCTGAAAGGCGAAATTGCGCCAGACGACGGCTCTATCTCGACGCCGCGCAACGTTCGCATCGGTCACGTGGCGCAGGAAGCGCCGGGCGGCGAGGCGACGCTGATCGAATGGGTGCTAGCCGCTGATACCGAACGCGCGAGCCTGCTGCATGAAGCCGACCACGCGACCGACCCCGACCGCATTGGCGAAATTCATATTCGCTTGACCGACATTGACGCCCATTCAGCACCGGCGCGGGCCGCGCAGATTTTGGCCGGGCTTGGTTTTGACGAAGCCGCGCAAAACCGCGCCTGCCGCGAATTCTCCGGCGGCTGGCGAATGCGCGTGGCGCTGGCGTCGATCCTGTTTCTAGAACCCGAAATTCTGCTGCTGGACGAGCCGACGAACTATCTCGATCTCGAAGGCACCCTTTGGCTTGAGACGCATCTCAAGACCTATCCGCATACCGTTTTGATCGTCAGTCACGACCGCGATTTGCTGAACCGCGCCGTTGGCTCCATCGTGCATCTTGATAAGGGTAAGCTGACGGTTTACACTGGCGGCTACGATGACTTCGAGGAAACGCGGCGCGAGAAGCAGCGCCTCGATTTGAAGCTGCGCAAGAAGCAGGACGATCAGCGCAAGCATTTGCAGACGTTCATCGACCGCTTCAAAGCCAAGGCCAGCAAAGCTTCACAGGCGCAGAGCCGCGTCAAAGCGCTGGCGAAAATGCAGCCTATTGCGGCGCAAGTTGATGATCGCGTCATTCCGTTTTATTTCCCCCAGCCGAAAAAGATGATCGCCAGTCCGCTGCTGAGGATCGAGGGCGCAAGTGCTGGCTATGAAGCCGACAAGCCAATTTTGCGCGGGCTTGATCTCAGAATAGACCACGACGACCGCATTGCGCTGCTGGGCCAGAACGGCAACGGCAAATCAACGTTTGCCAAGCTGATCGCCGGACGTCTGACGCCGCTGACGGGCAAAGTGCTGGGGGCGCAGAAGGTCGAGGTCGGATACTTTGCCCAGCATCAGCTCGACGATCTCAACCCGAATGAGACGCCTTACGAATACATGGTCGATTTCATGCCGGATGCGACGGAAGCGCAGCGGCGCACTAAGCTCGGAACGTTCGGATTTTCGAGCCAGAAAGCTGATACCAACTGCAACAAGCTGTCGGGCGGTGAGAAAGCCCGCTTGTTACTGGCGTTGACGGCATTCACTGGTCCAAACATTCTGATCCTCGACGAACCGACAAACCACTTGGACGTCGATAGCCGCGAAGCCTTGATCCGCGCCTTGATGGAATTCGACGGCGCCGTCATTCTCATCAGCCACGACCGGCATCTCGTTGAAGCCACCGCCGACCGGCTGTGGATTGTCAAGGATGGCACAGTCAAAACCTACGACGGCGACATGGAAAGCTACCGCAACGAACTGCTTGCAGAGCGCGGAACAAAAGGCCGGGATCGCGGCGGCAATGGTGACGGCGGTCAAAACCGCTCCGATCAACGCCGCGCGGCGGCTGGCAAGCGTGCCGAAATCGCACCTTTGAAAAAGGCCATGCAGGCCGCCGAGAAGGCGGTCGAGAAGGTCACGGCGGAAATCGTTAAGCTGGATGCGGCGTTGGCCGATGCCGATATGTACGCCACCGACCCGTTGGAAGCGCAAAAGTTAGCGCAAAATCGCGGTCTGGCGGCCAAGCGCCTTGCCGCCGCTGAAGATACCTGGCTTGCGGCAAGTGAAGCCTATGAGGAGGCGAAGGCGGGCGTGTAAGCTCGTCATCAATCAACCGGTCAACTTAGGAGAACGCCATGGCTGAGCAGCCGCGTTTTGAATTGTACTCGTATTGGCGCACGTCAGCCACGTACCGCGTGCGCGTGGCGCTCAATCTCAAGGGTCTTGCCGCGCAGGAACACAACATCAATCTCGATACTGGCGAACAGCGCGCGCCTGAGTTTCTCAAGATCAATCCGATGGGCGCTATTCCGGCGTTGATTGACCGCGCCCCGGGCTCCTCTCATGCGCCCATCACGCAATCTCTTGCCATTCTTGAGTACATCGAAGAGATCCAGCCCGCACCGGCGCTGTTGCCCAAAGACGCGCATGGCCGTGCCCGCGTCCGCGCGATTGCCCAGATGCTGACCGGCGACACGCATCCGCTGATCACGGGACGCATCAAGAAATATCTGACGACCGACGGCAAATTCGATGATGCGGCGTTCCGCGCCTGGCAGATCCATTGGTTCACGACCGGCCTGCAAGCCGTTGAGCAGCGCCTCGCCAGTGACAGCGAAACCGGCACCTTCTGTCACGGCGAGACGATCACCATTGCCGACATTTGCGTCGCCAGCATCATCGCCGTGCTGCCGATTTTCAAAATCGAAGTTGGCGGCATTCCAACGATCAATCGCATCATGGAAAAGTGCATGAGCCAGGAGGCGTTCATCAAAGCCGACCCAATGAAGCAGGCCGGTGCGCCGAAGGTTTGACGTTGTTAACCTCGTCGAGCTGCCCGCGGGCGTGCGCGAACTTCATACTAAAAACTAAACTGACCGTTCAATCCGCTGGTAAACATCGAAAAAACTGGACAGCGTGACGCTCCTCTGCTATGTTACTTGTATGGTCGGAAGTGTGGGTGGCGGGAGCTGAGTGCTCTGGCCGCCTTTTTTGTTGGATTGCTTTGCCACCGATTTCTCCGTTTGCAGCGACCACCAACCGGAGCCGTTACGCCCTCTGCTTCATCACATTAAACGGCCCGCAGGTTTCCTCGATCAATGCGGCGAGGCCGGAGATGTCGTCAAGGGAGAAGACGGGTTTGCCGTGGCCGTCGAGTTCGTAGTCGGCGGCGATGGCAATGACGAGGGGATCACCCGCCGCTAAAAGTTTTTCGGTTGCGACGGCGGCGCGGCGGACTTCGATTTTGGGAATCGCTGCTGATTTGTAGCCTTCCACCAAAATGATGTCGGCGGGTTTTAAGCGCCGCGCGATGTCTTCCAGCGCCGGTTCGCCGCGTGTTTCGATTTCTTCAATCAAGGCAAAGCGCGATCCTGAGACGATCGCTGTCTCAGCGGCTCCGGCCGCGCGATGCCGTGTCGTGTCGCTATCCTGCCGGTCGATTTCAAACTTGTGGTGGGTGTGCTTGATGGTGGCGACGCGGAGCCCTTGCGATGTGAAGTGCCGCGTCAGTTTTTCAATCAGCGTCGTCTTGCCGGCGTTCGACCACCCTGCAACGCCAAGCATGGGGGTGGGAAGCGAAGCGGGCTTTATGCTGCTGGCCATGGGACACTCTCTGATTGGGCGCTGCGTTGTGGCTCTAAGTTTTTCGGGTTAGCAGCGCGCGGGCCTCTTTTAAGTCGGCAGGCGTGTTGGCGTTGAAGAAAGGATCGACACGTACCCCGCCACTCTCGCCGAACAAGAACGAGACTGCAATCGCGCCGTGGGCCTCAGCGAAGGCATTCACACTCAATTCGTTGCGCGACAGCGCGGTTTGAATGGCCGATTTGAGCGTCAACGGCCAAAGTCCGATTGTTGGGTGGCGGCGGTCCGCAGAAGCGGCAATCGCCGGACCATTGGGCTTTTCAGCGGCCAGCCGACCGACCAAGTCGAGCGGCAGGAATGGGACATCGGTCGTAACAGTTGCAATTGCGGAAAAGGCTGGGCCGGTTCGTTCGGCCCAGGTCATGGCCGCGAGAAGGCCAGCCAGCGGCCCCTGCTCTTTGCCGCCGAGATCGCCAACGACCGGCAGCCCATAGCCCGCGAACCGCGCCGGATCGCCGTTGGCATTGAGAATGAGGCTTGTAACCTGCGGCTGGAAGCGCGCGATCACATGCGCCAGCATCGGCTGACCGCCAAGATCGGCGAGCCCCTTGTCACCGCCACCCATACGGCGGGAAGCACCGCCCGCCAGAACGACACCGAGGATGTGAGAATGCGAGCTCATGCTGTCGCGGTATACGGCGGCCACACCCCGCCTGCAATATGCTCAGAGAAAATGTGTCCGCGAATTTTGCGCAACGTCTGCAAGCGCTATCCCCTGAGCGGTACTTTGTGTTCAAGGCCTGAACTCAAATTGAACGTGCGGTTCAGAACTCATTCAATGCGCGTTTCGTAAAAACGCATCATCCACTCAAGAGGTGGAGCAAAATGGAACGTGTAACTCTGGAGAGTGAAATGACGATGCGTAATATTCTCAAAGTCAGCGTAATCGCTGTATCGATGGGCTTCGGCTTAGTGCCGGCTTTCGCGGGCGACTCGACAATTTCGATCGAGCAGTACGGCTGGGGTAACGCCCTTGGCGGCGGCCAGCACGGTCATCGCAACCGCATGACGGTTTATCAGAACGGCCGCGGCAACACGACAATCAGCACCCAGGACGGCTCTTATAACCGTGCCGTCATTGGCCAAAACGGAACACGCAACGCCGCCGACACGTATCAGCGCGGCACGCGAAACATCGTGGGCGTTGGCCAGTTCGGCTCAGGGCACACTGTTATCACGACGCAGGACGGCAGCGGCAACGCTGTCGGCGTAATCCAGGCCGGACGTAATAACCACGCCACGACCACACAGGTTGGTGCCGGCAACGTTTCGGTCATCGTTCAGGACTAACCGGCGTCACTTTGAACGCCAGCGAGGGGAGAAATTGGCTCCCCTCGCGCCTCACAAATAGGAGATCTGTCATGTCGCTTATCATAAAATCAGTTGCTGCAGTTCTGCTGCCAGGAACGCTGGCTATGGGCATGACCGGCATCACTGCGGTGACGGCTAAGCAAAACGGAGATAGTCCCGTGCGCTGCGAGATCAAGGTCAAGGATCAAGGCAACAGCGTTTCACTTGAAGGCTCTGTGTTCGCGGCTAAGACAACCCAGGGCGACTACCATTTCCGCGTCAATAAATCGGGCGGTGGCGGCAGTGCCAATATTGACCAGCGCGGCGAATTCAGGGCGGGGCCGAATAACCCAGGCCGTCTTGGAAACGTGACGCTTGGAACGAACGGCGGTTCCTACGTCGCCAAGCTGACCGTCACCGCTGATGGCGAAACAATTGAATGCAGCGAAAAAGTTGGCGGTTCGCTTTAAAACCAGCGTCCCGACTGAAGGAAACCACAGCCTCGCTCACGCGGGGCCTTTTCTTTTACACCGTTGCTTCGTGGCGAACCTTGCACGCGGTGATGAATGCCGATTAACGGCGCAGTTCCATTCCCGTTCAGGCCCGCACGGGCATCGTCAGTTCGTTCGCAGTTGGCTACTTTTTTTTAACCAGTTCAGGAGCGTACGATGATCCGGAAGTCCTCTTTTACAACTCTCATATTGTCAATCGCCGCTCTGTCAGCTTTCGCTGCTGCACCAGCGGAAGCCCGCAACGGTTTCAGATTTGTCGTAACTCCGAAAGGCGATGACGCGCGCGCCGTTCGCGAAGGCTTGCGCTTGTATTCGTTTGCACGGGATTTGCGTAATCGCGCCAAGGTTGATCAGCGCGGGACAGGCAACGCCGCCGCCGTTAGCCAAAGCGGGAGTGGAAACTGGAGCGGCATCTTCCAGCGCGGCAGCGGGCATTCCGCAACCGTCTCCCAGAACGGCAACAACAACGCTTTTGGTATTTTCCAATTCGGCCGCAACCAGAACACGAGCTCCGTACAGGAAGGTAATGGCAACGTCGGGCTGGTGTTCGAGGGCGGATGGTAGGCCGAAGGCGTCAGCTGTATTTTCCTCGCGACAGAGCAATTTTGTCGAGGCGTTGGCTGTAGAGTGAAATATCGTGCGCCGCGCGGAAAAGCATTTGCCGCGACAATGGCCAGAGGAGAATACTGAGCACGCCGATCATTACTGCCGAGCCGCGCTGGTTGCGCCGCAGGGCTCGCACCGCGTCTTTCTTGAGGAACATCGGCTGCCCGGTATGGCGATACCCTCTCAACCAGTTCGGCGGCACCATCGGCACAGCATCGCCAGCGTTGAAGACCCGGTAGTGGGGCGCTTTGACGATGTTTGCAAAGTCAGGCCCGCCAGCACGCGGACAGCCGAAGGTATAGACCGCCGCAACGCGCTCTCCCAAAATATCCTGGCCAGCGAGCGCCGCCGACGCAACCA
>JAYUCQ010000424.1:0-8361 GCA_043740265.1 Hyphomicrobium sp. | reverse complement strand
GTTGAAGCCCTCGCCTCGTTCGGACTTGCTGGCTCAAGCTTGGCCGGCTCAAGCGACGTCAATTGGGATAAGGCGGTCGATCTGATCGCCGGAGAACTTTGCGCGCATCCGATGCCGAAAGCGGCTTAAGCAGTCCGGGCTAGCATTCGCCTAGTTCGCGTCTGTTATTGCAGCATCTGATCGCACGACGCTTTTAACCGAGCCGCATATTCCGGATTGCTGCTGCCGGTATGGAAACTTTTTATCCGCTCAGCGACCATGCCGGCAAAGTTCGGCGTCTTTGATAATTCGACCAGAGGTGCCGGCACGTCGGCGGTGTTCTTCGTCCAACTGGCGTCAATGTCCTTGGCACGATCCGGCAGCGCTTCCTTGCAATAATCCCTAGCCGCGAACATGCTGACGAGAAGCTGGCGTTCTGCTTCTTCTTGCTTTGCCTGTTTGTCGGCGTCTTGCGTCGGTGGCGTTGCGGCAGGCGTTTCCTGTGCGTGGATTGGCGCTGCCCAAACAATCAACGCGGCGGCGATGGCGGCTTTTAAAGTCGGTTGCATTTCCGGTCCTGCTCATTGGGAGTTGCGGTCGCGCGCGCCACATAGCCGGTTTTGCAGCGCACCGGAAATAGGCCGTTCTGACAATTTCCAAAAATAGGCACCCTACGGCTCCAGCTCGGTATCCCAGTAGAGATAGTCGACCCAGCTCTGGTGCAGGTAGTTGGGCGGGAACATGCGGCCGTTGCGGTGCAGTTCGAACACCGTCGGCTTAATAGGCTCCTGCGCCGGGAACATTCCCGCGTCGCGGGGCATATGTCCGCCCTTTTTCAAGTTACACGGAGCGCAGGCGGTGACGACGTTGTCCCATCGCGTCAGCCCGCCTTTGGAGCGTGGGATCAAATGGTCGAACGTCAAATCGCTGCGGTCACCGCAATACTGGCAGCTGAACCGGTCGCGCAGGAAGACGTTGAACCGCGTGAATGCCGGATAGAGTGCCGGGCGCACATATGTTTTGAGCGACACGACGCTCGGCAATTTCAATTCGAAACTGGGGCTGCGAACGAACCGGTCGTACTCGGAGACGATATTGACCCGGTCGAGGAACACGGCTTTCACCGTATCCTGCCAGCTCCATAGAGACAGCGGATAGTAGCTGAGCGGCCGGAAATCGGCGTTCAGGACGAGGGCCGGACAATTCTCCGGTATGGTTACGTGAGCGTTCACTGTCGAAGTCGCCTCGCGGTTGTGCCGTCGATTTGCGCCGATAATTCCCACCAACGGCCGGGATACTAGCCGCGCATGTCACATATGTGAAGCTTTGCAGCCGTCGGAGCAGAATTCGCAGTCTGAAGCCCTATTTTACGGGCTTCTTGGTTGTGGATTTCACTCGCGGCAAGGCCATTTCCGTACGCGCCCTAGTGTAGTCGGCCCATAAGAGGCGAGCGGCAGCCGCGCGCCACGGCCGCCAGCGTTCAGCGATTCTTTCGAGCTCGGCGGGCGAGGGGCGGGACTTCAGTTTGAAGTGATGTTGGGCTGCGAGCTGCAACGCCAAATCTCCAGGCGCAAAAGCATCCGCCCGCCGCAGCGTGAACAGCAGATAGATATCGGCCGTCCAAGGCCCAATGCCATGCAGCGCCGTCAGCCGCTCAATGACGACGGCGTCTGGAGCTTGGGCGAGCGCCTCAATGTCAAACCCATCGTCGACGATCGCGCTAGCGACGGCTTTGAGCGTTCGGATTTTAGCGCCCGAAAGTCCAAGGCTTGCGAGCTGTTGATCCGGCATGGCGCGAACGGCGCGGGCTTCAAACGGAATGATGCCGGCTTCGACCCGGTTCCAAATCGCGCCTGCACTGGCGGCGGAGAGCTGCTGGCCGGTAACGATCTTGGCGAGGCCGGCAAAGCCCACGGTGAAGTCCCGCAGCGGCGGCGTGCCGGTCGTCGCGTAAATTTTGCGCATCACCTGGCATTGCAGCGCAAGCGCCTTCGCCGCTTTAGCCAGATGACGTTGGCTTGAAAGTGTCTGATACCGCGCTCTGGTCACAATAAGTTTCTCGGCTCGGCCCCTATAATTTCATCGCGTGGAGGCGTAAAATAATCGCTGTCACTTGTGGCTTGCGAGAGGCTCGTCTGGCAATGGCTGTTATTTGGCGAATAGCGTTTGGTGCTTGTTTTGTGGTGGTTTCTGCGATGCCTGCGCTCGCAGGCCGCGTTGATGCCACGCTTGATGTTTGGGCGACGCTGAAGAACGAGCGCCACGGTTTTGCCATCGCCTATCCCGTGAGCGTGTTTGAGCAAAAGTCCGAACCCACCACGGACGAAGGTCGCGTGCTGCTGTCCAAAGACGGCAAGGCCAAATTGCTGGTCGGCGCGTTCGAGAACGAAGATAACAAGTCGCTGGAGGACTACCGCCAGTTTGTTAAAGACGATCAATACGCTGGTGCGGCCATTGACTATGACGTGATCAAGCAGCGCTGGTTTGTGCTGTCGGGAACGCGCAATGGCGAGATTTTCTATCAGCGCGTCAGCTTCACGTGTGGCGGCAAGCTGATCAATAGCTGGGCCATGCTCTACCCGGAAACGGAGCGTAAAACCTATGATCGGGTTTTGACCGCGATCTCCAAAACCTATCTGCCGGGTGCTGGCAAGACCGGCGCCTGCGATTGAGTGGTCCCGCCAATGGTCCGCCCTGTGGTCCGGTGACTCGCTTTGCGCCGTCGCCCAACGGCTTGCTTCACGCTGGGCATGCGCTTTCAGCGATCATTGCACATGATACAGCGCGGGCTCTCGGCGGCCGCTTTCTGGTGCGTATTGAAGATATTGATGTCGCCCGGGCGCGACCAGAATTCGTCAAGGTGATCTACGACGATCTGGCTTGGCTCGGGCTTAGCTGGGAACAGCCGGTGCTGGTCCAGTCGCAGCATTTCGCAGACTATCTGGCGGCGGCGGACAAGCTGATTGGCCTTGGCTTACTATATCCGTGTTTCGCGACGCGGAATGAGATTGCGGCCGCTGCCGATCCGGCGCGCGCCGATCCTGACGGAGCGCCGCTGTATCCGGAGCTATGGAAGAATTCTCCGCCAGAGGCGGTAGCTGAGCGGACCGCCAAAAACGAGACGCCAGCCCTTCGCCTCGATATGGAGGCGGCCTTGCGATTGGCGGCAGCGAAACTTGGCGAAACGCCGCTGACGTTCACGGAAATCGATGCAGACGGCAAAGAGCGCGTCGTGGCGGCCGAGCCGGAGCGCTGGGGTGATGCTGTCATCGTTCGCAGGGATATTCCTACCAGCTACAACTTGGCCGTCGTCGTCGATGATGCGCGCCAAGGCATAACCCATGTGACGCGCGGCGAGGATCTTTTTGCAGCAACCGGCCTCCAGCGGCTGTTGCAAGTGCTGCTTGATTTGCCCGAACCGCTTTATAGCCACCACCGCCTCATTCGCTGGGCGGATGGCAGCAAACTCTCGAAAAGCAACGGCGATATGGGACTAAGGTCGCTTCGGGCAGAAGGCGCGCGTGCACTCGATATACGCCGCGCTATTGGATTGGTCGAAGGTTAGGCCATCCGCTACGGTAATAACCGGGCGCAATAACAGCGATTTAAATGGCCCAATTGCGGATTTAGATGCGATTGACGGCCACGGCCTTGCGTTTTTACCGAAGTCACCCGCTGATCGTATAACTATCTGAAAAACATAAAAAAATAATGAAATCAGCCGCCGGCAAAGACTTAAGTCTATCCGCCGTTAATCGAATGGAAGGGATTTAATTGAAAGGTAGCCGGGTAAGCGTTTATTGGCCCTATCACTAAGTGAATTTCAATAGCGACTGGTAAATCGTGACTTGTCATCACTGGCAAATCGGCGCAATTCTATATCCTGTGAATAACCTATATCGAGGTTTAAATTGGCTTTCGTGCTGCCATCCTTGCCGCGTCAGACTGGGTTTTTTGCCAGTGCAGCGGAGCTTGTGGTGCAGGCTTATGACTGGCTAACGCCGGCTTGGCGCAGCAGTGCCCGTCGCGAAACTACGCCGTCGCCGCGCACACCCGCCCAGCAGTGGGTACGTCTGTCGGCGGTGCTGACCACGGCCGTCTCCGGCGCTGAGCAAGCCCGCAAACTTCAAGGTGCTGCAACCCAGCAGCTCGATTTGGCGCAGTACGGCATTTCGACATTGCTCGATGAGTTGTCGGCCGTGATGAAAGTCTCGAACCGGCGCGAATCCAAGGCCACGCTGCATGTGCTGGGCAGTTCAATGGCAACTGAAGCTGGCGCCGATGCTGCTTTCGCGCAGCTACCCGGCGATCGTGCTTGGGCGGCCTAACGGCGTCACGTCACGCAACACTTGGCTCTAAACCCTGCGCTACATCGGCGGTGGTACGCCCGGAGATACCGCCATCGCTTGCGGCGCACCGTTCGATGAGACTGACGCCGAAGGCGGAGCGTCGATCACGACGGAATTGTACTTTTCGATTTCGAGTACCGCGAGCTGGCGCTGGCTCTGCCCGCTAGGTGTCAGACGGACGTTGCCGTCCACCCCTGTAAAACCCTCGGCGCGCGTCAGCTTTTCCGCTGAAAAGCGGCCCGGACCTGCGGTTCTCGCAAGCGTAAGTGTCATCGACATGGCGTCATACGATAGCGAAGCCAGTCGCGGCGGTGCCGTGCCGAATGTCTTGCGGTACTTCTCAGTAAAAGCGGTCCAGCCGCCCGGATCACGAGCCGCGTACCATCCGCCAATGAGGGCATCGTCGCGCGAGATGATGGGGCCGTCCCAAGCCGACGTGCCAATCAACTTGATTTTACCACCGGTCAAACCTGAATAAGCCAGCAATGGACCCAGTTGCGAAATAGACTCCTGCCCCGCCGGTACGAACAAGGCATCAACCGGTGCACCGGTTTTTTCAGCGTCAGCAATGACCTGAACCACCTTCTTGGCCGACGCTAGCATTTGAGATGCGTCTGCCGGATAGGTCTCAAGGATTGCTATTTCTCCACCAGCTTGACGCACAGCGTTGCGAAACGCGGGTTCGACGGTTTTACCGTATGCGGTGGCGGGAATGAGCGCGGCGTAGCGCTTTTTGCCCTGGCTGGCGGCATAGCTGACGACACGATTGACCTCGTCGCTAGCCAGGAAACTCATCAGATAAACGCCGTGGCCTGCGGCCGCCGGATCGTTGGAAAAGGACACAACGGGAATACCAGCCTTGCTTGCAATCGGTGCAATCGCGGTGGCGGAGGTTCCAAACAGCGGACCGAGCACAATTTCCGCGCCTTCGCTGATGGCGGCATCGGCGGCGGCCATGGCTCCTTGCGGCGTGCCGCCGTCATCTTTGGTGATGAGTTGAATCGCCGGATTGTCAGCGTCGAACAGCGCCATTTCGGCGGCTTGTTTCATGCCGCGCGCGATTTGGGCGGGCTCGCCGAAGCCGCCGAGCGGCAGGATCAATGCAACTTTGACAGCCTTGGCTTTTTCGCCAACGGGTAACGCCGTCGCCAGTTTGGTGCTGATCGATGCAGTTTGTCCTATCGGCATCGAGATGCCTTGCTCGGCACATCCGCTAGCAGTCAAGCCAGCAAAAGCCAGTGTCATGCCAAGAGACAAAAACGCCGTACGGCGGGACCACGTCATGACGGCTTGCACTCCGGAGTTGCGGTGTCGTGAAACTCCGTAAACCGAACACATCGGAGGCAGGCTTGTTCCGCCGGCAGACAGTACCGGCGTTGATTTTTGCATAACCACTTCAGCCGCGCCGCGAAAGCCGAATTGTGCAACACTACCAATCAATCCACGGTATGTACCTACAAAAGCAAGGAAAAACACTTGTCACAAAAGACGGATGAGCAACCTGAAGTCAGGGGTCCGAGTGCGCGAGATCGCTTGACCGCCGCCGTTGGCCGCGACGTGACGCGGCTATCGCAAGAGCCGCTTGCGCCCGGCCTCTATCTGGTCGCGACGCCCATCGGAAATCTCGGCGACATCACGCTGCGGGCGCTGACTGTTTTGGCCCGCGCTGACATCATCTATTGTGAGGATACGCGGCATTCCGCCAAGCTGTTGCAGCACTTCTCTATTCATGGAACCACACGGCCGTTGCATGATCACAATGAAGACGGCGAACGCGCTCGCGTCGTGCGCGACCTTGAAGGCGGAAAGCGCATTGCGCTTATTTCGGATGCCGGCACGCCGCTGATTTCAGACCCTGGGTTTAAACTTGTGCGCGACGCGGCGGCGGCGGGGCATCCGGTTTTTTGCATTCCCGGTCCGTCGTCGGTGATCACAGCGATTGCGTCGAGCGGATTACCGACGGATGCTTTCTTTTTTGCAGGCTTCTTACCGCCCAAGCAGGCAGCGCGGCGCGCAAGATTGAGCGAACTGAAATCCGTGCCGGGCTCGTTGATCTTTTTTGAAGCGCCGCAACGGACGGGGGAATGCCTTGCCGATATGGTGGATGTTCTGGGCGCCCGCGACGCCGTGATGGCGCGGGAGCTGACCAAGCTGCACGAGGAACTGGCGCGCGGCACGCTGGCTGACCTCGCGGCAAACGTCAAAACGCGCGATGACTTGAAGGGTGAAGTCGTGCTGGTTGTCGGCCCGGCGACGGCGGTTGAGGCAACGGACGCCGACATAGCGGCGCGTCTTGCCGTGGCGCTGCAGTCGATGAGCTTGAAAGACGCCGCGAAAGCAGTTTCCGACGCGCTCGGTGTCGCCAAGTCGCGGGTTTATGACCTGGGCCTCAAGTCCAAAGACCGGTCGTGAGACATGGCCAAGGGGAAACCCTCTACTGAACGCCAAAGCCGCTACCGCCGCGGCCATACGGCGGAATTTGTGGCGGCGGCGTTTTTGATGGCGAAGGGACACCGCATTCTGGCGCGGCGGTTTAAAACCTCAGCTGGCGAGATTGATCTCATAACTTTGAAGGCCGGCCGCGTTGGCTTTGCCGAAGTCAAACGCCGGGCAAGTTTGGCTGAGTGCGAGGCTTCAATTACGCCGAAGCTGCGCCAGCGCGTCCGCCGTGCGTCGGATCAATGGATGGCCAAGCACGCGCGCTATCAACGCCACGATGTTGGTTTCGATCTCGTTTTCGTGGTGCCGTGGCGGGTGCCGGTGTGGTTGCGGGATGGGCTTTGAAAAATGGGATTGATCGCGTCCGCTCTACGTCGGCAGCTGCCGGTTGCGCGGCTTTTACGGAGAATGGAAGGTCTGGACCGGAAGCGCACTACGCGTGACGTCGCTCCAACTGCTCGCCGGCAAGAGTGCACGTTTTCAATCACAACGGGCTTACAAGCTGACCCGAAGCAGAGCTTGATGCAGAGCCGCGTCTTGGTAGGGCTTGTGTATGACCAGGATATTGCCGAACCGTTCTGTGCAATCGGCCGACGCAGCCCCTGAGGCAATGATGACGGGGATACTGCGAGCGATCAGAACGGCGACGACGGGGTCAATTTCCCCGTCAGCCAGCGTCCCATCAAGCACCGCGACATCGAAGGAATTTGCTGCGACGAAGGCGAGAGCTTCTGAAACGCGCGTGGCAGTGCCAACCACCTCACATCCGAAGCTAGTCACGACCTCTTCGAGAGCCCACAACAGCATCGCTTCGTCTTCAGCCAGAAAGACGCGCGTACCAGAGAGGCTGGCGACTGCGGCGTAGATCGGCTGAACCGGTTTAGGGCCGATGGACGAAGCTTGATGGTCCCGGTCGCTGCTCATGGTGCCCCTGCATACGCAAACCCTCAGTTTGCTTAACACGTATAAGCCTTGCGCATAGTGCAAAACGGCCTACGGTCTCTAACCACGACAAAGGGGCCAAAGATCCAAGATGACTCGAGTTTTCGAGTGGATTAACCACATGTTGCAAAGGCTTCCGCCGCGCATTCGTGCTCATATCCCGGAATACTCTTGTCTGCTCCTGGCCCTGGCCATCGGCACACTGGGTTGGCTCGTTTGGGAATATCGCCTAACTGTCGATCGCGTGACCCATACTGTTGCCGTCGAGACAAGTATTTTCGAGGTCTACGCGAGGATCCAGGACGCTGAGGATGGGGCTCGCGGGTACATCATCAACGGTGACGAAAAATATCTCAAATACTACGATAAGGCGGCAACGACGATTGATGCTGCGGTAGCTAGTTTGGCATCGCTCGCAAGCGATAATCCTGAACAGCAGTCAGCCCTTGTTGACCTTCGGCCCGCAATCACCGCGCGATTTGACAGGCTAAAGGACAGCATCGCCCTGCGGCGCACATCTTCAGCTGAAGCCGTATTGGCCGATCTTGAATCGGGCGCCGGGTTTGCGGACAAGGAGAAAATTCGAAACAGTATAGACGGCATGAAGAAGGCCGAAAGCCAGTTGTTTATTTCCCGTGTCGCGAGCGTGCGG
>JAYUCQ010000423.1:0-3452 GCA_043740265.1 Hyphomicrobium sp. | reverse complement strand
TCACGTCATGGCCCTGAACAGGCCGCGGCGGCCGAACAGTGCCGAGCGTTCGCCTTTGAAGTCGA
This sequence comes from Hyphomicrobium sp., assembly GCA_043740265.1. Lineage (GTDB taxonomy): Bacteria > Pseudomonadota > Alphaproteobacteria > Rhizobiales > Hyphomicrobiaceae > Hyphomicrobium_B. Next base: position 3,387 of record JAYUCQ010000423.1, on the reverse strand, counting down.
GGCCGGTGTAGAGCCGGGAGACGCGATCGACTTCCTCGCGCGAACCGCAAATCAGCGGCGTCTTCTGATGCAGCTCGGAGGGAACGACATCGAGCACGCGCTCGACCCCCGTCGTCGCACTGCCGCCTGCCTGCTCGATCACCCAGGCGATCGGATTGGCTTCATAGATCAGCCGGATGCGGCCCTTGTGGAAGCCTTTGCGGCTGTCGCCGGGATAGAGATAGATGCCGCCGCGCGACAAGATCCGGTAGACATCGGCGACCGGCGAACCAGTCCAGCGCATATTGAAATCGTGGCCGCGCGGACCGTCGGCACCGTTCTCGCAATCGTGCACATAGATGCGGATCGGCTCTTCCCAGTAGCGGGCGTTTGAAGAATTGATAGCGTACTCGGTGGTCGCCGGTGCAATCGCGATTTTCGGGTGCGTCAGATAGTAAGTCCGCTCAGTGCGGTCGAGTGTGAAAATGCTGGTGCCGGTTCCGACCGTCAGCACGAGCACGGTTTGCGGACCATAGACAATGAACCCGGCGGCAAGCTGATGCGAGCCCGGACGCAAAAACGCTGCTTCGCCGGCGGTCGAGGGGTGGCGCGGCAGGACTGAAAAAATCATCCCAAACGAAACGTTGGCATCGACGTTCGATGAGCCATCAAGCGGGTCAGTCGCGACAAGTAGCGGGGCCGTGTCATCGATGACGAACGGCTGTTCCAGTTCCTCGGAGGCGACGGCCGCTACGGGCACATTTCTCAGCGCTGCAATGATCGCGTCGTTGGCGAGGATATCGATCTCTTTTTGCTCGTCGAATTCGCCCGCCCGCGCCGTCACGCGGCCAAGTTTACCCGCCAGCGCCCCCTTGGCGACGCGCTCGCTCATATCGATGCCTGCCGCCGCCAGCGCCTCGATCGTCTGCGCAACGGCCTCCCGCTTGGAGCCGCCCAGCGCCCAGTTCGACAGATACGTTGAGAGGGTTGTCAAAGCCATTTTGCTACTCGCCACCCGGCAATATCTGCCGGTAAAAAACTGCTCCCGGCAATCTACTCCGACTTTCGATCTAGAAGCGAGACCGCTTTGTGCGCGTCCTCAACGGTGCATAGGCAAGCGCGCCAAAGCGGGGGAAAAATAGGTAAAGCTGGGCTGGACGGCGTTTAACACCCCCGCATTGGCGTGGTCGGTCCACTTTAAAAAAGTTAAGTAAACCCAGGATTTTTAGTTCTTAAAGGGTTCAGGGCGTCGCCGCTGGGCAACAAACCGGAATTCGATCAGACCACGGCAGCCGGGACCGTTAACCGGCTGGTCCCAACGCTACCACGGCGCGCTCCCCGTTCACGCAAGGTACATCAACGCCTTAGTAGAGTTTCTCCAGATTTTTCGAGCCAACCGCGGCCAAGCACCGTCACCCCGATGCCGACCTAGAACCTTCAACTGAGCACACAAAAGCCTAAAGGCTTTTCAATTAACTCAGCTACGATACGATAACGGACGACGGCAAGGGGCATCGCACTTTGCCCCTAAACTCTGACAACGGCATAAAGCGCAGGACCAATGGCTCGCCAACAGACAGTTTCACAACGCAAACCGCCGCATCCGGTTGGTTCGCTGCTTTGGAAATACAGCCCGATCCTGTTGTCGGTGGCGCTGTTCTCCGGTGTCATCAACATTTTGGCGCTGGCTGGGTCGTTCTACATGCTCCAGGTCTACGACCGGGTGCTGCCCTCGCAATCCGTCGCCACGCTGATTGGTTTGTCGGTGCTGATGTTCGGTCTCTACGCAATCAACGGCATGCTGGAATATCTTCGCGCCCGCATCATGAGCCGCGTCGGCACGCGCATCGACAAAACGTTGACGCCGCGTGTTTTCTCAGCCGTGCAGATTCTGCCGCTCAAAAGCCGTGGCGGCGGCGACGGCATGCAGCCGCTGCGTGATCTCGATCAGGTGCGCAATTTCATGTCGGGGATGGGCCTCACCGCGTTGTTCGATTTGCCGTGGATGCCGGTCTATCTGTGCTTCGTTTATTTGCTGCATCCGATGCTTGCAGCGGTGGCCGTATTCGGCGCCCTGGTTCTAATCGTGCTGACCATCGTCACAGAATACCGCAGCTCGACACCGCTCAAGGCGGCGAGCATGGCCGGCGGTCAGCGCCTAGCGCTTGCTGAGACGGCGCGGCGGAATGCTGAATCCATTCACGCTATGGGCATGGCGCCCGCCATCGGTAAACGCTACGACGCGATCAACAATGAATATCTGGCGTATCAGCTGAAGGCCGCAGACGCAGCGGGCGGCATTGGTAACGTCACCAAAGTCATCCGCATGCTGCTGCAGTCGTCGGTACTTGGTCTTGGTGCCTATCTCGTCATCAAGAACGAATTGACCGGCGGCGCGATTATCGCCGCTTCGATTACCGTTTCGCGCTCGCTTGCACCTATTGAAAGCGCCATCGCACACTGGAAAGGCTTTGTTTCAGCACGTCTCAGTGCCAAGCGCCTAGCCGACTTGCTGGCCGCTGCCGGTGATGTCGGCGCACCTATCGTGGCGCTTCCCGCACCAACACGGCAGCTCCAAGTCGAACAGCTTGTCGTGGCTCCTCCCGGCCAGCGCGAAGCCATTCTCAAAGGCGTGTCCTTCGTGCTCGAACGCGGCGATGCCCTGGGCGTGATCGGCCCGAGCGGTTCCGGAAAATCAACTTTGGCCCGCGCCCTTGTCGGCGTCTGGCAGCCGATGAGCCCCGCAAGTGCGGTACGTCTCGACGGCGCATCGCTCGACCAATGGTCGCCGGAAAATCTCGGACCCCACATCGGCTACATGCCGCAAGAAGTCGAACTGTTTGATGGCACCGTTGCCGATAACATCGCCCGTCTTGACGGCAACGCCTCAAGCGAAGCTGTGGTCGCGGCAGCCAAGGCGGCTGGCTCTCATGATTTGATCGTGCGCCTCACCGACGGATATCAGACGCGCATGGGCGAAAGCGGCCGGTCGCTGTCAGGCGGCGAGCGCCAACGCGTGGCGCTTGCTCGTGCGCTCTACAATGAACCATTCCTCGTTGTGCTCGACGAACCCAACGCCAGCCTCGACGCCGCTGGCGACAACGCGCTGACCGAAGCCATCGTTGCAATTCGTAAACGCGGCGGCATTGCCATTGTCATTGCCCACCGGCCATCGGCACTCGCCGCCGTCAACAAGGTGCTGGTGATGGCCAATGGCCAAGCCCGCGCCTTCGGTCCGAAGGATGAAGTCCTGCGCAATATGCTGCAGTCCGTGCCGCCGGGCGCAACTCCGCAAGAAGCTCTGCCAAAGACTGAAGCCTCTCAGCAGATGGCTCAGGCCAAGGAGAGCGCATGAGCACGCCCCTCACCATCAACGCTGAGGCCCTCAGATCTGCGGTTCTCAAAGCC
>JAYUCQ010000422.1:0-3461 GCA_043740265.1 Hyphomicrobium sp. | reverse complement strand
GCAACGCGCGGTCTGTGGACCGCCTTTATTGCCTTGTACGAAGGGTGCATCTCCGGCCGGAACGGTCCGGCATCGTGGGGTGAGGACCGTGCTTTCTCTGATCAGGTTCAGTTTGGCTTATAGGATGGTACGCCCGGCAATGCGCCAACTGACACTCGCACTTCTAATGTTCGCAAGCTTGGGCTGCGCGCCCGCTCGGGCGCACGAAATTTATGTGACCAACGAAAAAGACAACACCGTTTCGGTTATCGATAGCCGGACAACAGAGTTGGTTCGCACCTTCCCAGTCGGCAAGCGGCCACGCGGCATCACATTCTCGCGCGATTTCAAAAAGTTTTACGTTTGCGCAAGCGACAGCAACGCAGTGCAAATTTATGATGCCGCCACCGACAAGTTGATCGACGAACTGCCGTCCGGTGCCGACCCCGAACAGTTCGCCCTCTCGCGCGATGGCAAGCGTCTATACATCGCTAACGAAGACAATGCCGTGACGACGATTGTCGATGTTGAAAGCCGCGCCGTTTTGAAACAGGTCGATGTCGGCGTCGAACCTGAAGGCATGGCGGTGTCACCGGACGATTCCATTGCGGTTACCACGTCCGAAACCACAAACATGGCGCACTTCATCGACACGAAAACGTTTGAGCCCATCGGCAGCATCCTCGTTGACCAGCGCCCGCGCCACGCGGAATTTACAGACGACGGCAAGAAGCTTTGGGTGTCGTCGGAAATCGGCGGCACGGTATCGATCATCGATGTTGCGACGCGGACCGTCGAGCAGAAGATTACGTTCGAGGTTCCGGGTATCCGCCGCGATAGCATCCAGCCGGTTGGCGTCGAATTTACCCGCGATGGCACGACTGCGTTCGTGGCACTTGGACCGGCCAACCGAGTCGCCGTTGTCGATGTGAAGACCGCAAAAGTTTTGAGCTATATTCTCGTCGGTCAGCGCGTCTGGCATTTGTCGCTAACGCCGGAACAGGACATGCTGTTCACGACCAACGGCGTTTCAAACGACGTCACGATGATCGATACCAAAGCCATGAAGCCGGTGAAATCAATCAAAGTCGGGCGCTATCCGTGGGGCGTTGCCATCAAGGCGTCGCCGGCAGCATTCGTTTCCGGGTCGAAATCCAGCGAAACGCGGTAGAGCGATGCGTGCGTTCCTGCAACGTGTGGGGCAGCGGGCTTACCGGAAGCGCTTTAAAACAATTGCATGGGTTTTAGTACTGTTTGCCGCATGTACCGTCCCATGTGCGGCGGCGGACGAGGCAGAGTTTGACACGACGACCGGATTCCGCATTGCCCGCTACCGATCACCGGTTCCAGACACAGTGCCGGGCGGCCGCGTGATTTCAGCGGCCGATGTTGCGGATCTTGTCAAAAATCAGAATGCGCTGCTCATCGACGTGATGCCGTCTGATGGTGCGGGGCTAGATGCTGTGACCGGCGTATGGAACATGAGCAAGCCCCGCCCGGATATTCCCGGCTCGATTTGGCTGCCCGACGTTGGCAAGGGGCAGCTGTCACCAGCGATGGACGGATACTTTCGCGACACCCTGGCCAAGCTGACCGGCGGTAACATTTCCCGCCCCGTCATCGTCTACTGTCAAGCGGACTGCTGGATGAGCTGGAATGCCGTGCGGCGCGCGTCGGGCTACGGCTATACGGCGCTCTACTGGTTCCCCGAAGGCAGCGACGGCTGGCGCGACTGGGATGGAAGTTTCACTGAGGCACAACCGGTTCCGCTCGCACCTGCGGCGGCACACAAATAGCGGGGCTCTGGCCGTGTTAAAAAAACTTTTTAGAAGTTTCAATTTGACTTTCTGTGCGGTTGCACCGGTTTCCGTTGCGCTGGGTTTTATGATCGTCGTGGCCGTGGTTGCGGCTGAAGCCAGCCCGTCGCTGCCGCAAGGCTCAAAAACCATTTCGCTGATTGCATCCGATGGTACGCGTCAAGACATCGGCCACGTGACGTTTACGGCCGCGGCAGGTGAAGGTGCGGCGTTTGACGTGCGGCTCGACGCGGCCGAATTTTCCGACGAGTTTTTGTCGATGCGGCCGTTCCGCTGCCTGTCCGGTAGAAAGGAGATGTGGTGCCATTTGGCGTATCCCTACGACCTGAAGCGGCAAATCACTGTCAGCGATCTCGGCGACTTGGAATACGCCTTGCTGTTTCTGTTCAAACCGCCGGCAGGATACGGCATCGACGCCTGGAATGGACTCTACTTCACACTGTCGCTGGTTGACGACGGCAGCATTGCCGGCAAACTCCATGAAGCGGATTTCAATGTTTTGGCATCGCCGCCTGAAGCCGGTGTCGTGCGTCCGATCTCGGCTTCCGCATTGACGGCCGTTGGCAATGACGCGCATCGCTTTGCGAGACTAGAGATCAAGTGAGCCTGCGTCTGACTTTGCCGCCGCTTTGGGATGCCCGCGCCAGCATGGATTTGAAGACCCGGCCGGGACGGAGGCTTTTCAATCTGTCGAGCAGCAAATAAATTACCGGCGTCGTGTACAGCGTCAAGATTTGCGAGACGATGAGCCCGCCGATAATGGTGACGCCGAGCGGGCGGCGCAGTTCTGACCCGGCACCGGCGGCAATGGCCAAAGGCACAGCGCCCAGCAGCGCTGCCAGCGTCGTCATCAGGATGGGCCGGAAGCGCTGCAAGCAGGCGTCGTAGATGGCGGCAGCCGGTTTCAAGCCGCGATCACGTTCGGCGCTCAAGGCGAAATCGACGAGCATAATACCGTTCTTCTTGACGATGCCGATCAGAAGAATGACGCCTATGAGTGCAATGATCGACAGATCCATGCCAGCGACTTGCAGGGCCAGCAAAGCGCCAAGCCCGGCCGACGGCAACGTTGAAATGATGGTCAGCGGATGCGTCAGGCTTTCGTAGAGGACGCCGAGGACGATGTAGATCGCGGCTAAGGCCCCAAGGATCAAAAAGTTCTGGGCGCGGGCTTGTTCAAGAAACGCCTTGGCGTCACCAGCAGGTTCGCCCCGGATCGAGTCGGGCATGTGCAACTCCGCCAGCGCCGCATCGATCTTCTTCAGGCTAGCGTCAAGCGTGGCGCCCGGCTTCAGATTGTAATTGACCGTGACGGACGGGAACGGACCTTGATGATTGACGACGAGGGGCGCAACGCCTTGCTCGAAGGACACCAGACTCGATAACGGAATTTGGCTGCCGTCGCTGGACGGCACGAAGACTTTCGCAATATCTGCGGGTGCGCGCTGAAGGGCTGGATCAATTTCGAGAACGACCTTGTACTGATTGCGGTCACCGTAAAGGGTCGAGATCTGGCGCTGCGAGAAGGCATTGGCGAGAACGCTATCGATGTCGCTGATATCAACGTGAAGTTTCGCCGCCGCCTCGCGATCAATTTTGACGTTGATTTGCAGTCCGCCCTGTTCGCGATCGGTTGTAACATCGGTCAGTCCCGGCACACTCCGG
>JAYUCQ010000421.1:0-3467 GCA_043740265.1 Hyphomicrobium sp. | reverse complement strand
GCCTTCAGAATTGTGTTCTTGGTCGAGAGGTAAACCGGGTAATTGCGCAGCAATCCATAGTTGAGCGAGGCGCGGGCGAAGTCGCGGATGGATTCATCCAGGTTATACATCGCCATCGCCACGCCGGCGCCTGGCGCTTTAAACACTTCCTTTTCGATCACCTTGCCGTCTTCGCCAACAAACTTGATGGTCAGCGTGCCCTTGCCCGGAAATTTGAAATCGGTCGCCTTGTACTGATCGCCGAATGCGTGACGACCGACAATGATCGGTTGCGTCCAGCCGGGCACGAGGCGGGGCACGTTTTTGGCGATGATAGGTTCGCGAAAAATAACGCCGCCGAGAATGTTGCGGATCGTGCCGTTCGGCGACTTCCACATTTCTTTGAGATTGAATTCTTTGACGCGGGCTTCGTCGGGCGTGATGGTCGCGCACTTGACGCCGCAGCCGTGTTTTTTAATGGCATTGGCGGCGTCGATCGTCACCTGATCGCTGGTCTTGTCGCGGTATTCGATGCCGAGATCGTAGTATTCCAGGTTCACATCGAGATAAGGGTGGATCAGCTTGTCTTTGATCAGTTTCCAGATGATGCGCGTCATCTCATCGCCGTCCAGTTCGACGACGGTGCCCGTGACTTTGATTTTTTGCATAAGGCGTCCCAAGTGGATGTGCTGGCTGAGTTGCGGCGCAGCATAACCGCGTGCGTGCAGTGCATCAAGGAAGCCGAGCCCTTGGAATGCGGCTTGGCCGGTCTGACAGTTGGGCGTTCCGTCGCAGACCGGCGGGCGGAGACGCCTGACGCTGCGCAGGGCTGCTGCGCCCGGCCGCCGGAATGGTTTGATACGAAAGTATTGCCGGAGGCGCGGGACGACGCGGCGGGGCAGCTTTTCACACTGCGTTGCAGGTACCGGTTAAGCCGATATTTAGGCCTTTGCCCTACCTATGGGGCTTGGAAATCAACCCATCCGGTAAGGCAATGGTCTATTTTTGGAAGCTTCCGAGCGCCCGCCTTTGCTTTGGTGCGCAAATCTTGATGGTTGCCGCTGTGTTCCTGGGCGCGCCGTTCGTGTCGTTCCGGATCTACGATCCGCTCCTTAAAGACGTCGTTTTGTGCATTGCAGGCGGGCTCTACTTCGTCGCCTTGTGCGCCATCCCTGGCTACAAGTTCAAGGACGATTCCAGCCGGACAGCTTCGCTTCTGAAGGCTTTCTCCGGCCGGGCGATGGATGCCGCCGCGATCCTCATATTTGCCGTGCTCTACGTCGGTACGGCCGCACTGCTCAGCTATATGGCGATGAGCGCTGGCATGCCCATGCAGGACGGACTTTTCGCGGCCATTGATCAATCTCTGGGCTTGGACTGGAAGGGCTTTGTCGGCTTCGTCAACGCCCGACCTTCGCTATGCAGCGTTCTGGTTTGGAGCTACCAAAACTGGAATTATCAAATCCTGTTCGTCATTGGATTGTTCCTGCTGCAAGCGCGCCAAAGCGAATTGTGGGATTTTGCGGCGCTGTTGGTGCTGGGTGCGATTTCAGCGGTTGTGTTCTGCGGCTTGATGCCGGCGGTTGCGGCCTACACGCATCACGCCCCGGACGCACAACTTTACGATCTTATCGCGCAAAAGCAGCACGCTGTCGGCACCGTTTTCTTGTCCGATCTTTTGGCGGTGCATTCGGGAACGTTCAAAGTTTTTGACTGGACCAAAGTCAACGGAATTGTGACCTTCCCGTCGTTTCATGCCATCCTGGCGATGGCCGTTGTCTACGCGGTGCGCAATGACAAACTTCTGTTTTTGCCAGCGCTGGTCTTCAACAGTTTGGTCGTCGTCTCTGTTGTACCTGTCGGTGGCCACTACTTCGTCGATGTCATCGGTGCAGGTCTCTCTGTTCTGGCGTCCGTCGCGCTGATCGACTGGTGCAACGGCCGGGTATCGATGTTTGAACGGGCTCGACGCGCGCTGGCCCAAGTTGCGGCGGGGCCGTTGGGCCGTCCGGCTGCTCTCTGAAGCCCTCATATGGTCGCGGTTCAAGCCATTTTTACCAATTGCCGTTAGCGTTGGGCGGGTCTGTGGAGCTGCGAGTAAACCCATGTTCGATATCTGGCGCCTGCCCGTCGTTAAGCTTTGCTTCATCTGCACGTTGGCGACGCTGGCCGTCGTCGGCATTTGGGCGCTCAACGCTCCGTTCGCAATTGATGCGTCGAGCTTTAAAGCACCCGCAATACTCTTGCCGGTCTACGTGGCCTTCATGTTCGGGGCTTGGGCAGTTTACCAGCGCCTGGCCGACGACACATCGCGTCCGGCGCGCCTCATCAAATTCATCGCATCGCGTTTTTACGATCACGCCGCCGTTTTCGTTTTCATGCTCAGCTACGCGCCCGTCGCCGTCCTGTTCAGCTATCTCACGATGAGCGCTGGCTTTCCGATGCAGGACTCGCTGTACGCCAATATCGATGCCGCGCTTGGCTTCAATTGGGACGCGCTTCTGCTTTTCGTCAACGCCCATCCAAGCCTCGGCTGGTTTTTGACGACGATTTACATCAGCGGCGCAGCGCAAATGGGAGCCGTATTCGTTTTGCTCGTGGCTGTGGGCCGGGTCGTCGAACTCTGGGACTTCGTCGCGTTGTTGATGCTGGGGTCGATCGGCACGATTATAATTTCAGGGCTAATGCCGGCCGTTGCACCGTATACATATTATGGCGTTGACCCGAGCCACTTTGCGGCGTTGGAGCGCGCATGGCCAGGCGTCGGCCGTTGGCATGTAGACGATGTTTTAGCGCTGCACAGCGGGCTCTATTCTTCGTTTTCGTTTGGGCGGAACCATGGGTTGGTGACCTTCCCATCCTATCACACGTACTCTGCGATCGTGCTGGTTTACGGCGTGCGGAATTTCAAATGGTTATTCTGGCCAATGGCCGCATTGAGTTCGGCTGTGGTGGTATCGACGTTGCCGATTGGCGGGCACTATTTGGCCGATGTTATCGGCGGGGCGATGTTGGCGGTTGCGTCAATTGCCCTGATCGAGTGGCTCAACGGCCGCCCGTCGATGTGGTCACGCGCATTGCCCCACATTCGCTCTGTGGCGAGTCTGGGTGCCCCTCCCGTGACGCAGCCGGCGGGCTCGATATAAACCTTTGCAGACATTGAGCTGGGCGAATGACCGGACAGCGCGGGCTCTTTGCGTTGTCGCGGCGCGCAAAGGCAGCTAAGGAACGTGCGATGATCTCCTAAATGGGGGCACGTACCGGAGCTTGAGCTTGAACATTGTTATCGCGTCAGCAGGGCAGCATCGCGAACCCGTTGTCGAAAACTCAACGGTGACCGTTGGGGCCGTAGTCCACGCCTGCCATAGCAATACGATCGATCAAGGGCTTGCGGCTTTGGCGTTGCCGCAACTGACGCGGCAGACGATCGATACAGTTCTGCAATACTGCGCCGAGCTCAGATGTGTCGGTGACAACGCCTCGTGTCC
>JAYUCQ010000420.1:0-3468 GCA_043740265.1 Hyphomicrobium sp. | reverse complement strand
CCCAGTACCCGCCCGCTCGCTGAGGAACGGGCCGGATACGATGTACAAGGGTTAACCCCTAACCCTTAAGACGTCGTAACCGTCGAATGAGAAGAGGTAACAACGTCTAAAGGGCGACAAAAGGGCAGGGGTGCTCGAAGACGCCAAAACCGGCACGGGCGTTTGCCAATGAGCGGTTTTGGGAGACCGCTTTCGGAGCCGGATTAAAAACCGCCGAAGACCTGTTGGATGATGTCGCCGACGGATTTGGGTTTCTTGTAGTTCGGGGGCGGCGGTACCTCACGATAGGTGACGCGCGGCGGGCGGGCGCGGCGAAACTGCGGTTGATCGTTGTCGCCCCAGTCGTCAGGATTGCGCGCAACCGGCTGCTCGCCGGCGTCGGGCGGCAAGAGGTGATCGCGGTTTTTGACGATCTCGCTCCAGCGGCCTTCGAGGCCAAGAATGATCCGCTTTTGATGGCCGTAGACATCCGGGAACGTTTTGAGCTGACCGTTGTCCTCGACCCAGGCCGTGAAGTAGGTCACGTGAACCGGGATCGGGTGATCGAGTGCGACGTCATTGTCGGGCGGGCCATCATAGGCCATCTCAGTGACCTTGGCTTTGTCCCAGCCCTTGTCTTCGGCCATAATGACTTCTGCGAGCTGCACCGGGTTGCGCACGCGCATGCAGCCGTGGCTGAACATCCGGACTTTTTCGTTGAACAGAGATTTGCTCGGCGTGTCGTGCAAATAGACCGAGTGCTTATTCGGGAATAGGAATTTGACAACGCCGAGCACATTGGTTTCGCCGGGCGGTTGATAGATCCAGTATTCCTTCATGTCGGCGTTGTTCCAATCGACGTCCCAGACATCGATGTCGCGACCGTTGCGCTTGACAGCGAGGCCTTGTCTTTGGATGGGATTATCGCCAGCGCGGAGCTTCGGCAGCAGTTCGTTGTACTTAATGGATTCAGGGACGTTCCAAGACGGCTGGAACACGACCGTGCGCATCATGTCTGAAAAGATCGGCGTTTGCGTTTCATATTTGCCCGAGACGATGCGCTCGGTATGAACGGCGCTGCCGTTTTTGATAACGCGCACCGTGAATTCCGGAATGTTGACGGCGACGTGGGTGGCACCCAAATCGTCGGGCATCCAGCGCCATTGTTCCATATTCGCAAGTAAGGCTTCTTCGCTAATCTCGCCGTCGGTGTTCAAAGATGACCGCAGCGCTGACGTGATCGTGGCGTTGACGGGCGAGAGCTCTTTTTGATCCTTGTAACGTTCCACCGCAGCGGCCAGAGCGTCGTCGTAGAAATTTTCGTCCGCCGCGGTGCCGTCAGGCTTTAAGCCGGGGGCCTGGACTTTCAGGCGGCGGCGCACGAGGGCGACCTGCCAATGGCTTTTGCCGGGCGTAATTTTTGGGCCGTCAGGAATTTTCTCAAATTCTTCTTTGTTGGCGTTGGCGCGGTATTCCAGCAGCTTCTGGCGCAGGCGCTCAAATTGCTGATGCTTGGGATGCAGCGAGCGCAGGTACGCGCCCTTGTCGGCGGCAGCGGCGAGGTCGTCGATCACCTTGGCCGGATCGATCAGCTGCGGTTTGCGATCAAGGTATGACGACAATTCGACATTGGGCTCGGAGATGCGGAAGCCGCGGGCGTGACGGGCATACTGTAGCGCAACCAGCGACAGCTTGATTTCGGCGTCGGTCAAATCGTCGTCCGGAAATGCGCCGGTGCCGATTTTGGTAAGGCCAGGAACTTTATAGTCGGCGGTTGCCAAGCCCCAGTCGTCGGCTTTTTTGATTTCGGCGATCAGGTTCTCGGCCGGTGCGTTGAAGCCGTCCTGGGTGACCCATAAGGCTTGACCCAAACGGCCCTCGTAGAACTTTTGCACAGCGGTACGGTCGGCTTCCTCAAAGTCTTTCAAGTTCGCAGCCGATTTTGTTTCGAAGTACGTCTTGGCGGGCAGATAGAGTTGTCCGGGCACGGGAGCGGCGGCTGCCGAACTGGATGGTGTAACGGCAGGTGGCGTGACTGGGGCTGCGGCCTGAGCCGGTGCAGTTTGTGCGGGCGCGGCCAGTACAGGTGCGGCCAGTACGGGTGCGGCAAGTACGGGCGCGGCTTGCGGTGGCGGCGTCGCAGCCTGAACCGGCGCGGCGGGCGCAGGTACGGCAGCTGGTGGAGTAGCGACGGGCTGAACAAGCGGCGCTGGACTTTGCGTTGGCACAAGCCGCGCGGCTGCCGCTGAAGGCGAGGGCGGGATCGTCGTTGTCAACACGCCGTCGGTGGCCTTTACGCCCGCTTGTGTATTGGGGGGCTGCGCGTTTGGTCCCGGGGCGTTTGGCGTTTGTGCAGCAGACGGACTGGCGGCACTAGGAGCGTCCGTATTCGCGTCGTCCGGATCGGTTGCTTTTGCAGGGGCGCCAGGAGCCTCCTTCAGCACCCGGTCAATTTCATCCCAGGGCAGATCGTCAGGCTCGACAGCATGTGCGGGTGTCAAGCAGAACGCTGCAACGGCCAACCCGAACGCCAACAGGCGCATACGACGCATAAAGTGCACCCTTTCACGGATCCGCGCGGAAACACGGAGGCTGTAATCCTTAACGTGCGCCCGTGCGCCTGACCAGTTCGTTCGCACGATCATATGGCGAAAGTGTTGCTCAATCGCGACGGTAAAACGCCAGCGCGGCGACAAAGCCGGTAGAAGACACAAAGACCCCGGATTGCAGCCGGGGTCTTTGCGGGAGCACGATTTTTAGCCATGCCCCCAACGCCGCAGGAATCGTATCAGGATTGTCTATGGCGTTGAAACGTAGAGAATGCCGAACTTCGAGAATGGTGGTGGGACGGTCTCTCCGGTCATGACGCGCTGCCGTCCCACCGGACCCGCCCGCCTTGATTGCGGCCCGCATCTAAAATCAGACGCGAACCGCTCTCAATTCTGAAAATCAGTTGGGGCGGGGCTCGAGGCCGTACTCCTGCATTTTGCGGTACAGTGTCGAGCGGCCGATGTTTAGGCGTTTCGCCACTTCCGTCATGTGGCCGCGATAGCGCCCGAGCGCCAAGCGGATCATGTCGGCTTCCATGGCTTCGAGCGAGCGGATTTCTCCGTCGTCGGCCATGGCCGGAATGCCAAGCGATGAGCCGTTACCGGCGCCGCGAAGCTCAATCGTGTGCGGTACCGTGTTTTCAGCTCCGAGAAGCGCTGGTCCGGTGTAGGCCGGGGCCTTCTGCAGAATTGACGGTGCGGCTGGAATTTCGCTCTCGAAGCCGTCGCAATGGGCGGCGATCTGCGGGAATTCATCGACTGTCAATTCAGCCGAGTCCGACAGCACGACGGCGCGGAAGACTGCATTTTCGAGCTGACGCACGTTGCCGGGCCACGAATAAGCTTGCAGCAAGCGCAAGGCGTTGTCGGTAAAGCCGGCGATGCGTTTGCCTTCTTCGGCCGCAAAGCGTTCAGCGAAGTGGCGGGCGAGTTCCGGCAC
>JAYUCQ010000419.1:0-8416 GCA_043740265.1 Hyphomicrobium sp. | reverse complement strand
AAACGCAACGAGCCCATCCAAACCACCAGTCCGAATTCGTGACACGTTGCAGCGAACCAAGCCGGACGGAGCGCGAGCTGGTCCTCCAACGTATGTTTTAGCTGCCGAGCGTTACCACCGGTTCGAAACCACCGAAAATCATACGCTTGCCGTCGAATGGCATGGGATTCTTATCGGGCTGCAATCGCGGGTCTTTCATAATCTTGGGCATCGCGAGATCCCTGGTGCTTTTGTCGGGCCATTCGATCCAGGAAAATACAATCGCCTCGTCGCTCTTGGCTTGAACGGCGCGGCGGAAATCTGTTTGCTTGCCGTCCTTCACCTCGTCGCCCCAGCATTCAAGAACCCGGGTGGCACCGTGCTCTAAGAAAACTGAGTCTGCGATCGTGGCATGGTCAATGAATTTTTGCCGATTCGCAGCCGGAACTGCGATCACAAACCCATCAATGTAAGGCATGGCATTTCTCCTTGGTTGCACGGTGCAAACGCAAATTGGCCGCGGTTGTTCCCGGTCTGCAAGACCACGCGCCGTCTGAGCCCTGTGGCATGGCCGGAGGAAATATTGACGGCAAGGCGCACTGTCTTGCTAAAACGCAAAAACGCCGGACATGACATCCGGCGCTTACTATTTCTAGCTTCAACGAGACTCTATCTTAGGCAGCCTTGACGCTCAGGCGCTTCAATTCACGGACCAACGTATCGGCCGCCGCGCGCGAAGCGTCATCCTTGGCCGATGCCAGCTCGGCTTCGGCTATTTTCAATTCATCGGCCACGACAGACGCCGTCATGTCTTCTACGTTGAAGGCCGCCTGCGCCAAAACGGTCAAGCGCGTTGGATCAACTTCGGCAAAGCCCGATTTGACGAACACGCGGCGCTTGGTGTTGCCAATAGTGACGTCGAGAACGCCAGGGCGGAGTGTCGTAATGACCGGGGCGTGGCCCGCAAGCACGGCGAAGTCACCGTCAGCGCCCGGCACGACAACCTGATCGGCATCAACCGACATTAGAATGCGCTCCGGTGAGACGAGTTCAAATTTGAATGTGCCTGCCATCTTGTGCCGTTCCTAAATGCGATGCCCGAAGGACTCGGAATTTCAAACCGTCTTCTCTTCGTCTTCCTCGCCTTCGGCGCCGGCTTTCGCCCGGACGTCTTCGACCGATTGCAGCTTGGTGCCGCAGAACGGGCAGAAGAACAGCGGGTGATCGACGAGTCCCGGCTCATCACCTTCGAGATCCACGAGGCCGACCGTCATGTAAATAACGTCGTCCTCGCCGACCGTGATCAGCGGCTCGAAATCACCGCCGTCGAGAGCTTCCTTCAACTCTTCGCAGCAGCTGCCAAATTTGGTCGCGGCCTCAGCCATATCAAGTCTCCCGAGGGCCTGCGGCCATCATTATTATCAAGCAGCTTCAGCGAGCTTCTCAGCCTTCGCGATCGCTTCCTCGATTGTACCGACCATGTAGAACGCTGGTTCCGGCAAGTGGTCGTAGTCGCCATCGCAAAGGCCTTTGAAGCCCTTGATCGTGTCGGCAAGCGCCACCTGCTTACCCGGCGAGCCGGTAAAAACTTCGGCGACCGAGAACGGCTGCGACATGAAGCGCTCGATCTTGCGGGCGCGGGCAACTGTCAGCTTGTCGTCTTCGGAGAGTTCGTCCATGCCGAGAATGGCGATGATGTCTTGTAGTGATTTATACTTCTGCAGGATCGACTGAACGCGGCGCGCAATATTGTAGTGCTCTTCGCCGACGATGCGCGGGTCCATCATGCGCGAGGTCGAGTCGAGCGGGTCAACCGCCGGATAAATACCTTTTTCCGCGATCGAGCGCGACAGCGTCGTGGTTGCGTCCAAATGCGCGAACGAGGTTGCAGGTGCCGGGTCGGTCAAGTCGTCGGCCGGAACGTAGATGGCCTGCACCGAGGTGATAGAACCCTTGGTCGTCGTGGTGATGCGTTCCTGCAGCGCGCCCATGTCGGTCGCCAGCGTCGGCTGATAACCGACGGCGGAAGGAATACGGCCCAACAGCGCCGACACTTCTGAACCGGCCTGCGTAAAGCGGAAGATGTTGTCGACGAAGAACAGCACGTCCTGGCCCTTGTCGCGGAAGTCTTCAGCGACCGTCAGACCCGTCAGCGCGACGCGCATACGGGCGCCCGGCGGTTCGTTCATCTGGCCGAACACGAGAGCGCACTTCGAACCCTTCGACGAGCCATTGTTCTTCTTCGGATCGACGTTGACCTTCGATTCGATCATTTCGTGGTAGAGATCGTTGCCTTCGCGCGTACGCTCACCGACGCCCGCGAACACCGAATAGCCGCCGTGCACCTTGGCGATGTTGTTGATCAATTCCATGATCAAGACGGTCTTGCCGACGCCGGCGCCGCCGAACAAGCCGATCTTACCACCTTTGGCGTAAGGCGCGAGCAGGTCCACGACCTTGATACCGGTGACCAGAATTTGTGCTTCCGACGACTGATCGGCAAAGCTCGGCGATGGCTGATGGATGGCGCGCGTCACGGCGGTCTTGATCGGCCCGGCTTCGTCAATCGGCTCGCCGATAACGCTCATGATGCGGCCCAAGCATTCGTCGCCAACCGACACCATGATGGGCTGGCCCGTGTCTGTCACGACTTGGCCACGAACCAGACCTTCGGTCGAGTCCATTGCGATCGTGCGTACAGTGCTTTCGCCCAAGTGCTGTGCCACTTCGAGAACCAGGCGAACACCGTGGTTCGTCGTTTCCAGCGCGTTCAAAATTGCAGGCAGCTCGCTATCGAACTGCACGTCGACGACGGCGCCAGTAACCTGACGGACTTTGCCAACCGATTTAGCCATTGCTTCGTTTCCTTGTGCGTTCGGTTCTGATTAGAGCGCTTCTGCGCCCGATATGATTTCGATGAGTTCTTTGGTGATGTTGGCCTGACGCAGCCGGTTGTATTTGATCGTCAGCTTATTGATCATGTCGCCGGCGTTGCGCGTCGCGTTGTCCATGGCGCTCATGCGCGCGCCCTGTTCGGAGGCGGCGTTTTCGAGAAGACCGCGGAACACCTGCGTCGAGATATTGCGATTGAGCAGGTAGCCCATGACTTCTTCTTCGCTAGGTTCATATTCGTGAACAGCGTTGCCGCCGACAGATGCGGCTGTTCCCTTAGCTTCGGGAATCTTCGCCGGGATAAGCTGCAAGGCCGTTGGCTTTTGCGCGATGACCGATTTGAACTCAGAGAAGTAAAGCGTCGCGACGTCGAAATCACCGGCTTCAAACATGGCCAAAACTTTGTTGGCGACACCTTCAGCGTGCGAGAAGTTCAACTGCTTGATGCCTTGGAAGTCTTTGCGCTCAACGATATTCTTGCTCATGTCGCGGCGCAGGTTGTCGGCGCCTTTGCGGCCAACAGTCATGATCTTGACCGTCTTGCCCGAAGCGATCAGCTTTTGTGCTTCCTGGCGCGCGAGCTTGACGATGTTGGAATTGAAGCCGCCGCATAGGCCGCGTTCCGCCGTCATCACGACCAGCAGGTGCACTTGATCTTTGCCGTTGCCAACGAGGAGTGGCGAAGCGCTGTTCTTGTCGGCAACTTTCGAAGCCAAACTTGCCAGCACGCCGTCCATGCGTTCGGCATAGGGGCGGGCCGCCGTTGCAGCTTCCTGGGCGCGGCGCAGTTTTGCGGCAGCGACCATCTGCATGGCTTTGGTGATTTTTCGCGTCGCCTTAACGGAAGCGATGCGATTGCGCATGTCTTTTAAGGACGCCATTGGGTGTGTTCCCTATCTCTCTTCCGGCGCCTTAGAGGAACGTCTTCTGCACTTGCTCAACGACGGCTTTCAACTTCGCAGCTGTTGCGTCGGTCAAATCCTTGGTCGAACGAATGTCGTCGAGGATTGCCATGTTCTGCGTGCGCAAGTTGGCAAGAAGCGCGTCTTCGAAAGGCTTCACTTTGTCGACGTGCATCTGATCGAGATAGCCGTTGACGCCGGCGTAGATTACCGAGACCTGCTCTTCCATCTTGAGCGGCGAGAACTGCGCCTGCTTCAAGAGTTCCGTCAGGCGCGAACCGCGGTTGAGCAAACGCTGCGTCGCGGCGTCGAGGTCCGAGCCGAACTGCGCGAAGGCCGCCATTTCGCGATACTGAGCGAGTTCGCCCTTGATCTTGCCGGCAACCTTTTTCATTGCCTTGGTCTGCGCGGAAGAACCCACGCGCGACACCGAGAGACCGACGTTCACAGCCGGGCGGATGCCCTGATAGAACAGGTCGCTTTCCAAGAAGATCTGGCCGTCGGTGATCGAAATCACGTTCGTCGGAATGAACGCCGACACGTCATTGCCCTGCGTTTCAATGACAGGAAGCGCGGTCAGCGAGCCCTTGCCAGCGGCATCGCCTAACTTTGCAGCGCGCTCAAGCAAACGGGAGTGGAGATAGAATACGTCGCCCGGATAGGCTTCGCGGCCCGGCGGACGGCGCAACAGCAGCGACATCTGACGGTAAGCGACGGCCTGCTTCGACAAGTCGTCATAGGCGATCACGGCGTGCATGCCGTTGTCGCGGAAGTATTCGCCCATGGTGCAGCCGGTAAACGGCGCGAGGTATTGCATCGGAGCGGGGTCAGACGCCGTGGCGGCAACGATGATCGAGTATTCCAGCGCGCCGCGCTCTTCGAGAACCTTGACGAACTGAGCAACCGTCGAGCGCTTCTGGCCGATGGCGACGTAAACGCAATAGAGCTTCTGGCCTTCGTCGTTGCCCGAGTTCAGCGACTTCTGATTGAGGATAGTATCGAGAATGACGGCCGTCTTGCCGGTCTGGCGGTCGCCAATGACGAGTTCGCGCTGGCCGCGGCCGATCGGGATCAGCGAGTCGATGGCCTTGAGGCCTGTCGCCATCGGCTCATGCACCGACTTGCGTGGCAGAATGCCGGGCGCCTTAACGTCGACGCGCATTCTCTTATCCGACTTGATCGGACCCTTGCCGTCGATCGGATTGCCGAGACCGTCAACAACGCGGCCGAGGAGGCCCTTGCCGACGGGGACTTCAACGATGGCGCCAGTCCGCTTGACGGTGTCGCCTTCCTTGATCGAACGGTCGTCGCCGAAAATAACGACGCCGACGTTGTCGCTCTCAAGGTTCAGCGCCATGCCGCGAATGCCGCCTGGAAACTCAACCATCTCACCGGCTTGAACGTTATCAAGGCCGTAGACGCGGGCAATACCGTCGCCAACCGACAGCACCTGACCGATTTCTGAGACCTGCGCTTCTTTGCCGAAATTCTTAATCTGATCCTTCAGGATCGACGAAATTTCTGCGGCCCGGATATCCATGGACTTTTGACCTCTTCCCTTGGTCGTTTCGGCTCAAAGGCCTTAACGGCCTCAACTTATTCGTTATGAAAAACGCTGCCCGGCGGAACCGCGCAGCGTTTGAAGTCTTCGACGTTACGTGCTCGTCCCGCCCAGCTGAGTTTTGAGGCTCTGAAGCTTGGTGCGGAGCGAAGAATCAACCATCCGGCTGCCGACCTTCACGATCAGTCCGCCGAGCAAGCTTGGGTCGACGCGGGCGTTCAATGTAACGTCCTTGCCGACGGAGGCTTTGAGTGTCTGTTTAAGTTCAGCGGTCTGCGCATCGTTGAGCGCGACGGCGCTGGTCACTTCGGCTGTCACTTCGCCGCGTGCCTTAGCGGCAATCGCGCGGAACGCCTTGATGATGTCTTGAACCGCAAAGAGGCGGCGGTTCGCAGCAACCATTTTGAAAAAGTTAGCCGGCAATCCGCTGATGCCAACTTTCGTCAGCACTGCATCCAGCGCCTTCGCTTGATCGGCGGCGGCAATGACCGGCGAGCGGACCATGGTCTTCAGGTCGTCGCTGATATCGAGGAGACCCTGAAATTTCACCAAATTGGCTTCAACCTCGGAGATATTCGAGCTGTCTTTAGCCAAATCGAACAAAGCAGATGCATACCGCCCTGCCACGCCTTCAACGATTGTGCCGTCTGCTGCCACGTCGTGCGCTCGCGATCGCCCGTTTGGGCGCATTGGGGGCGGGGCTCTGATCAAGCCCAAGGACGCCCGATGTGTAGGTAAGGTCTGCGTTTGGCCGAAAGGGCGAAGCGAGCGGCCGAGCCACTCCCCAACCCCCTGTAAAGCCGGGCTGTGCTTAACACGCACTCTGCCATGCTTCAACGCTTGCCGGGTGGGCGCGTTGCCGCATTGGGGCGCAGATTGGGGATAGAGGCTGAGCCGGAGAAAACGGCCAGCTTTTTCGAACGAATTTTCTGGCTGGACGAACTGGCTGAGAGCGCTGGCTCGGAGGACTGGCCGGGCGAACATGAACGGTTGCTGCACCCCGCGTTCAAACAGCGTTCAACACGCGAACCTTAGAACCACCCTCAAGACAAGCGGCGGACCGTTCTGCCGCGAAACCCGGAAATGTCTTCCGGACCGTCAATGGGGTAAGGAGCCTAAAGATCATGTCACTCAAGAAGCTCATCACGTCGGCTGCCGTTTCGGCCATTGCGGCGGGCAGCCTTGTGCCGTTATCGAAGGTTGCAAGTGCCAACGAATGGAACCATCACGGCGGCCGCGGTCATGCTTCAAACGGGGCTCCGCGCTTTGAGCGCAACTTTGACAACGACGGCGGACGCGTCAATCGCTGGGGTGAGCATCGCGAACACCGCCAGTACAACGCCTGGCGCGGCAATGACAATGACGACAGCGGCTATCGCCGCCACCGCAACCACAATGGACGCAACCTCGCTATTGGCGCGTTTGCTGCCATCCTTGGCCTTGCGATTGCCGCCGAAGCCAGCCGTGGTCACCAATATGACGACGGCGACAACGACTAGTCGCTTGTTCTTCGAAGTTTAGCGGTAAGACGTGTTGCGGGAAGAACTGGGGCCACTCTAGCGGGGCCCCGGTTTTTTTTGTGGTCGAGGTCAGCAGAACAATTTGAAATCCTGCGAGCGGATTTCAGAAGTGCTTTTCACCCAACGGAGAACTCGACAACGTCTGCAAAACGATTCCCAGCTCGCAACCTTCAGGCCAGCACTTCGGTCATTTTCGAGTCGAGTTGCACCAGCGTGAACGGCTTGGCGAGGAAATGCAGTCCCGCATCTAGCTTGCCGCTGTGCACGATCGCGTTGCGCGTGAAGCCGGTCGTATACAGCACTCTGAGGTCGGGCCTCCGGCGCAACGCTTCAGCCGCCAATTGCCGTCCGTTGATGTCGGGCATGACGATGTCTGTGAACAGCAACGTGGTGTCGGGGTGCGCGTCAAGTTTGATCAAGGCACTGGTCGCCCCGTCGGCGTGAATAACAGTGTAGCCGAGTTCACGCAGCGACGAGACCGTCATCTCTCTGACGCGCGCATCGTCTTCGACCACCAGGACGATGCGGGCGGCATGGTCCCTCCTCAAATCCGGCCATGCCTCTTCCTTGGCCGTCCTGATCGCTTGTTCCTGTCCCTGATCATACAGGCGCGGCAAATACATTTTGATTGTCGTGCCGTGGCCGGGCTCTGAGTAGATTTTGATGTGCCCGCCGGATTGTTTCATGAAGCCGAACACTTGAGACAGGCCAAGTCCCGTGCCCTTGCCAACGCCTTTGGTTGTGAAAAACGGATCGAACGCTTTGGAGGCGACGTCCGCAGTCATCCCCATGCCGGTATCTGTAACGGACGTCAAAACGTAATCGCCTGGAAGCATATCGTTGTGTCGTGCGTAGGCCTCATCGAGCGTGGCGTTGGAGGTTTCGATCGTTAATCTGCCGCCATCGGGCATGGCATCGCGGGCATTGATGGAGAGGTTGAGAAGCGCATTTTCAAGTTGGCCTGCGTCCGCGTTCGCCCGCCATAGGCCTGCACTGAGCACGGTCTGCGTACGGATCGTTTCACCCAGCGTGCGTTGGATCAGGTCTGACATGCCGCCGACCAGCTTGTTCGCATCAATCGGCTCGGGGCTGAGCGGCAGTTGCCGCGAGAATGCCATCAGCCGGTTTGTCAGCGTCGCCGCGCGGGTCGCGCCGTCCATCGCGGCATCGATAAACTTGCCGACATCGGTGTTGCCGGCGCTAATTCGTTTTTGGGTCAGGTTGAGACCGCTAATGATGATCGCGAGCATGTTGTTGAGATCGTGCGCCAGACCACCGGTGAGCTGACCCACGGCCTCGATTTTCTGCATTTGGCGGATTTTTGTCTCGCTTTGCTCGCGTTCTGCCATCGTGTCCACGAGCTCGCGTGCTTCACGGCGGGTGCTCCAGACCCAGGCAGACATCGCCGCAGCGATTATCGCCAAGTTGAGAAACGCAGCTAACACACCAAAGATGGTGGAGCGCCGCACGCTCGCGACACGGGAAATAAACAACTGGCTTTCGGCCTTCTTCATGCCGTCTATACTGTTTCGAATTTTCTCCTTGTCCGCAAACCCGGCGCC
>JAYUCQ010000418.1:0-3474 GCA_043740265.1 Hyphomicrobium sp. | reverse complement strand
CCCGTGGTCGTTGCACCGCCGTCTGCCGCTGAAACAAAGGTCGCCGCTTTACAGCCGCCGCCCGTTCCGCATTTGAAACCGCCGATCATCGAACTGGCGCCTGCGCCTGCAACATTTATGGCCGGCAATCCCGGCCGCATCAAACCGGCAATTCCGTTCGCTTTGGCGCACGCGAAACTGCCGCTCCCCGCTCAAGGCCATCGTGCACTCTCATTCGGCGAAAAGACGCAATACGGCGGTCAATCCAAGGGCATGGTGCTGGAAACGCGTAATGCTGCACAGGTTGTCGCGCCCTGCGATGGTTGGGTTGTGTACGCCGGAGAATTCCGCAGTTACGGTCAACTCTTGATCATCAACGCTGGCGACGGCTATCATATGCTTCTCGCTGGCATGTCGCAAATCGACGTGCAATCCGGACAATTCGTATTGACCGCGGAACCCATTGGCACCATGAGCGGTGGAGCAAAAAATTCCCCCGCTTCGACGCAAACGAACGCGCCCGTTCTTTACATTGAATTGCGTAAGGACGGACGGCCCATCGACCCCGATCCCTGGTGGATCGCCAGTCAGCAGAAGGTACAAGGATAATGCGCAAGACAGATTACGCTTTCTGGTCATTTATGTTGATGGCAGGACTGGCGGGTGCCACGACCGTCCTTAATGTCACGCAGACATTTTCGGCGACACCAGCTCAGAATTCGGAACTCTACAAACAGCTTGATCTGTTCGGCGATGTGCTTGAACGGGTCCGATCCGATTACGTTGAAAAACCCGATGATACGGCTCTGATCGAAAATGCCATCAATGGCATGTTGTCGTCGCTCGACCCGCATTCGTCTTACATGAGCCCGAAGAACTTTCGCGATATGCAAGTGCAGACTCGCGGTGAATTCGGCGGCCTTGGCATCGAAGTAACGATGGAGAACGGCGTTATCAAAGTCGTCTCGCCAATCGACGATACACCGGCCTCCAAAGCCGGCCTGATGGCGAACGACCTCATCACGCACCTGGATAACGAGCAAATTTCCGGTCTGACACTTGAGCAGGCCGTCGAAAAAATGCGCGGGCCGGTCAATACGCCGATCACGCTGACGATTGTCCGGAAGGGGCGCGATGACGCCTTCGACGTCAAAGTCACGCGCGATGTCATTCGCATCAATGCCGTCAAATCACGGGCTGAGGGTGACGTTGCCTACATCAAGGTCTCGACATTCAACGAACAGACACACACTAACATGGTCAAAGCCATCGAGACGCTGAATAAGCAGATTGGCCCCAGCATAAAGGGTTACGTCATTGACTTGCGCAACAATCCCGGCGGACTTCTCGATCAAGCGATCGCCGTGTCTGACGACTTCCTGGAGCAGGGCGCGATCGTTTTGACCAAGGGCCGCAACAACGAAGAAACTCAGCGTGCCAATGCCCGTCCCGGTGACGTGACCGACGGCAAGAAGATCACCGTCCTGATTAATGGCGGCTCGGCCTCGGCATCGGAAATCGTTGCCGGTGCTCTGCAGGACCACAAGCGCGCCACCATCATCGGCACGCGATCGTTCGGCAAAGGTTCGGTGCAGACGATTATTCCGCTCGGAGCCAATGGCGCGATTAGGCTGACGACAGCACGCTATTACACGCCGTCGAACCGGTCGATTCAAGCCAAGGGTATCGATCCCGATATCATGGTCGAGGAAGAAATTCCTGACGATATCAAGGCCAAGATGGGCTTGGAAAAGCCCCGTGGCGAAGCCAGCTTGCGCGGTCATTTGGCTAACCCGAACGACGCCGACAAGGCCAAGGAAGCGGGTAAGGACGCCAAAGACGGCGAGAAGCCGAAAGACGACAAGGTCAGCGATAAGGCCAAAGAAAAAGAAGAAGTGTCAGGATCGGCATCTTACGTCGCTAAGGAGCCCGAGAAGGATACTCAGCTGCAGTACGCGCTCGCCTTCCTGCACGGTACAGCCAAGGAACCGGCAGCTGCCAACTCTACGCCATCGCCAACTTCGCCAAGCGGCGTGACAACGCCAACGCCGCCGGGCTCGACCGACACGAAGCCTTCGCCGAACTAAGCTAGGCGGCCTGCAACTTAATTGAGAAAGGGTGCTGAAAGGCGCCCTTTCTTTTTGCCGGTGTGGCTGTCATTTTGACATTCGTTTCCACTTCAGCCCGGACAAGCAGCCAGCATCACCATGAAGAAAACTCCTGCCGAATTGGCGGCGCTGCCGTATCGCCCGTGCGCCGGACAAATGGTCATCAACCGCGACGGCCTCATCTGGGTCGGCTGCCGCGCTGACGCCAAAAATGAAGCCGAAGGCCGGGGCGAGTGGTGGCAAATGCCGCAAGGCGGTATCGACGACGGCGAGGACCCGGCGAAAGCTGCGGTGCGCGAGCTGTTTGAGGAAACAGGAATGCGCTCCGTGTCGCTCATCGCAGAGCATTCGCAATGGGTGACCTACGACCTGCCGCCTGATCTCATCGGTGTCGCCTGGCGCGGGCGCTATCGCGGCCAGAAGCAGAAGTGGTTCGCCTATCGCTTCCTTGGGTCAGACAGCGAAGTCACCATCGAACCGCCTCCCGGCCTTGAAGCTGAATTCGTCGCTTGGCGGTGGGCGCCGGTCAGCGAACTTCTGGATCTCATCGTACCCTTCAAGCGCGACGTCTACCGCGCCGTGCTGGCCGAATTTGCGCCGCTGGCTCGTCCTGCCGACGCTTGAGCCGGCACAACCAGCCCGTTGGTTGCGACGCCAAAATACGCGGCAACTGTTCCCATTTTTACTATGTGACACCCTAAAGTCATAAAACTGCTGCGTTTTTTCTGTACAAGGGACGAATCAGGGATTTTACTTGTCCCGAGCTTATCCACAGGCAGCGCAGCCCATGAAATACAATTCCGATCTAGCGGATGACGCAGCAGGCAGGCTGCCGATCCGCTCCTGCGTCGGCATCATGCTGCTGAACCGCCACGGCAAGGTCTGGGTGGGCCGCCGCAAACCGAAATGGGCCGGCGATCACGCGGCCCAAATCTGGCAGATGCCCCAGGGCGGCATCGAGAAATTCGAACCGCCGCGCATTGCAGCCTTGCGCGAGCTGCGCGAGGAAACCGGCGTCACCAGCGTCGAGGTGCTGGCCGAGCACCCCGAATGGCTGACCTATGAGCTGCCCGACAGCCTGCTCGGCATTGCGCTCAAGGGCCGTTATCGCGGTCAACGGCAGAAGTGGTTCGCCATGCGCTTTCTGGGCGACGACCGCGAAATCGATATTACGGCCCGCGATGGCTTGAAGGCCGAATTTGAATCCTGGCGGTGGGCCCCGATCAGCGTCGTGCCCAAGCTGATCATTCTTTACAAACGCGACGTCTACGAGCAGGTCACAGGCTCGTTCGGGCATTTGGCGGTGGCTTGAAGGCGGCTATGTTGCCACGCGCCCGACTGCGACATTGCCGTTGTCGCAAGCGAGCATTGCGTCAGGCTCGTAAAA
>JAYUCQ010000417.1:0-8447 GCA_043740265.1 Hyphomicrobium sp. | reverse complement strand
TACAAATTCGAATAGAAGCAGGTTGTGTACTTGTCCTTGGGTTCGACCAGCGTGACATCGAGCGCCGGATTAGCGGCCTTCAAGCGGTTCGCAACCGTTGCACCGCCTGGGCCGCCGCCGATGATGACGATTTTTGCCGGACCCTCGGCGAGTGCCACGCGGCTGAGGAAGGGAGACGCCGCGGTGATCCCCATTCCTGCGGTAAGGGCTGCGAACTGCCGCCGTGTAAACTCAGCCATACCCGGACCTGCGCTTTCCCAAAAACCACGGTTTTCTCAAAGTGGCCGTGCCGTGGCACGCGATCACCGTTGAAGACCAGTTTGACAGGAAATAAATCCGTTGTAACTAGCAGCCAAGCAATTTTTCCGGCTAAGCTCTGCACAATAAACTGGCCCAAAATTGGCCCAGAGGCCCTCAATGAATTCGAAAGTGGCTATTTGTGTCCTGTCGCGCCGGGCGTTTGTCGTCTCGGCCGCCGCCGGCCTTTGCCTGCCATCATTCCTGGCAGAGGCGGGGCTTGCACACGCCGAAGAACCTGCCGCCTCGACGCTCACCCGCAGCCCGCAGTTCGAAGAAGCGTTTAAAGCGCTTCTGGCAGGCGCAACCCCGGTTGAAGGCAAGGTCACCTTGGAATTGCCGGAGATCGCCGAGAACGGCAATTTCGTGCCGGTGACCATCACCGTCGATCACCCAATGACGGACGCGGACTACGTGAAAGCAATCCACATTCTGTCGACCGGCAACCCGGTTGCCCGCGTCGCGACGTTCCACTTGTCGCCGATCAATGCGTTTGCGCGGGTTCAAAGCCGGATGCGTCTCGCCAAAACGCAAGACGTCATCGCGTTGGCTGAACTCTCAAATGGCACCTTGGTGATTGCGACGTCGCTCGTCAAAGTCACCATCGGCGGCTGTGCGAGCTGAGCGGAGAGCATCATGGCAACCAAACCGCGCATCAAACTGCCCGAGACCGTCAAGACCGGCGACGTCATCGAAGTCAAAACGCTTGTCACCCACGTCATGGAAACCGGCAACCGCAAAGACAAGGATGGCAAACCAATCCCGCGCGACATTCTCAATCTGTTTGTCGCCAAGTTCGGCGATCAGGAAGTCTTTCGCGGCGAACTTGGCCCCGGCATTTCCGCCAACCCTTACATCTCGTTCCAGATGCGCGTGCCCGGCCCCGGCACCTTCGAGTTCTCCTGGACCGACGACAACGGCGCCACAACTGTGGAACTGACGCCTTTGAATGTGGCGTGACGGGCCTCACCCAACCTTGGCCCCGTCCTTCAACAGCTTATAGTTGATGCTATCCAGCAACGCCTCGAAACTCGCGTCGATGATGTTGGGCGAGACGCCAACGGTCGTCCAGCGCGCACCTGTATCGGTGTCGTGACTTTCGACCAGCACGCGCGTCACGGCCTCGGTGCCGCCGGCCCCCGTCTGCGTCAGAATGCGGACCTTATAGTCGACCAGTTCGACATGCTCGATGTGCTTCTGGTAGCGCCCGAGATCGCGGCGTAGCGCCGTATCAAGCGCATTAACCGGGCCGTTGCCTTCGCCGACCGAGACCAGCGGCTGCGCCTCGCCCGCAATAGAAACACTGACGAGTGCCTGCGATTTCGTCGCCTCGCGGCCCTTGCCGTCGGCTGGACGTTCGACAATGACGCGAAAACTATCGACCGAAAAATAGCGCGGCACGTCATCCAGCATGCGCCGCGCCAGCAGCTCGAACGAGGCTTCTGCGGCTTCGTAAGAATAGCCGGCATCCTCGCGAAGTTTGACTTCGTCCAGCAGGGCTTGCACCTTGATCTCGTCCGTCACGCTGCCGAGCTGCAACCGTTCCAGAGCCGCCAGCATCGACGATCGCCCGCCCTGCTTCGACACCAGAATGCGCCGCTCGTTGCCGACGCTTTCAGGCCGGACGTGCTCGTAGGTTTCGGGCTCTTTCAAAAGCGCGGACGCATGAATTCCGGCCTTGGTCGCGAACGCGCTTTCACCCACATAGGGTGCGTGACGGTCGGGCGCTTCGTTTAAGATTTCATCCAGCACCCGGCTGGCATGGGTCAACTTCTGCAAGCGCTCAGGCGTCACGCCGGTCGAAAAATAATTGGCGAATTCGCTCTTCAAAAGCAGCGTCGGAATGATCGACGTCATGTTAGCGTTGCCGCAGCGCTCGCCAAGGCCGTTCAAGGTGCCCTGGATCTGGCGGCATCCGGCGCGGACCGCCATCAGCGTATTGGCAACGGCATTTTCCGTGTCGTTGTGGGTGTGAATGCCGAGGCTCATGCCCGGCACGTGCTTGGCCACGTCGGCGACGATGTCGGCCACTTCATGCGGCAACGTTCCGCCATTGGTATCGCACAACACTACCCAGCGCGCGCCAGCATCGAACGCGGTCTTGGCAACGCTCAACGCATAGGCGCGATTGCCTTTGTAGCCGTCGAAAAAATGTTCGCAGTCGATCATGGCCTCGCGCTGCGTTTCGACGATCGCTGCAATCGACTGGCTGACGGACTCTAGGTTCTCTTCATTCGTGATGCCGAGCGCGACGCGGACATGATAGTCCCACGATTTGGCGACGAGGCAGATGCTGTCCGCCTTCGATTGCAGCACCGCTTGCAAACCGGGATCATTCGAAACCGAGCGCCCTGCCCGCTTGGTCATGCCGAACGCCGTGAAGCGCGCCGTCTTCAAATCCGGCCGCTCGGCAAAAAGTTCGCTGTCCGTCGTGTTCGCTCCCGGATACCCGCCTTCGATGTAGTCGAGGCCGAGATCATCGAGCACGCGCATCAGACGCCGCTTGTCAGCCAGCGAAAAATCAACACCCGTCGTCTGCGCTCCGTCGCGCAGAGTCGTGTCAAACAGATAGAGGCGTTCCTTAGTCATGCTGGTCGTGCCTCAAGCCTGCGCGACGGCCTTTTACGTTTGCTCGTGCTCGGCTCTGCGAGCCTGCGCGCGAACGGGCGCGCAGCGTGGTGTGGAATAAATACAATCGTTCTTTAATCGTTGTTGCGGTCATTGCGGTCTCGTTGGCGCCTCGCTGCTGCTGGCGGCAGGTTTCAGGCGCTTGGTCATCGTCGTGTTCGAAAGCCATTGCTCGTCACGCGGCACCGAATTGCGTTGCATGGCCCCATAGCCGCGCTTCTCGAAAAATCCCTGCGCCGTCTCGCTGGCGTCCGCCGAAATCGTCTCGGCGTTGCGCGCGGCCGCGATTTTTTCCAATGCCGCGACCAGCGCCGTACCGACCCCTTCGCCTGCGTAATAGGGGTGCACGAACAGCATGTCGATGATCTTGTTGTCCTTCAGCGACGCGAAGCCGAGATATTCGCCGTCAAGCTGCACGACAATTGTTAACATCGCTGCCAGACGCTTCTGAAATTCTTCGGCATCTTCGGCGGCAGACGCCCAGGCGATGCGCTGCTCCTCGTTATAGTCGTCCTGCGTCAATTCCTCGATCGACTGCGCAAACAGTTCCCGCAATGCCATCGTGTCGCCAGGCAAAAACGGCCGCAGCGGGAAACTGGTGGGAGAGGTCATTGCGTGGCCACGCGCTTTCCCCCTATCCCCGTCTCTGCACTTGACGGGGAGTGGGTCGGGGTAAGGGCGATACGCTCGGACGATTGATCCACGACGGGTTCATCCTGCAGCACCCCTAGTCCCACCAAAATGCTCGTCATGACGCCATCGATATTCGTCAAAACATCGTTGTTCCAAAAGCGCAGAACCTTAAAGCCTTGGCCTTCGAGCCAACGCGTTCTGCCAGCGTCCCTCTTGGCACCTTCAGTTAAACCATGTTGCGAGCCATCTGCTTCGACAACGAGCTTGGCGCTGAGATCCGCAAAATCTGCGATGTACGGACCAACTGGAGCCTGCTGCCGGAAGTGAAAACCTTGCGCATTGAGTTCACGCAATTTGCGCCACAGATTTCTCTCGGCAACTGTTTTTTCCTTACGCAACCGGCGTGCCCGCTCGCTCATAATGTTCGTCATGTCACCACCTCGCAGGTGGTGACGATCACGCGCCGATCCCCCTCCCCCTTGTGGGGAGGGGTTAGGGGTGGGGGGAACCCCGAAAGGAGCGGTGGGGAGAACCCCGACGCCAATTTGGT
This sequence comes from Hyphomicrobium sp., assembly GCA_043740265.1. Taxonomy (GTDB): domain Bacteria; phylum Pseudomonadota; class Alphaproteobacteria; order Rhizobiales; family Hyphomicrobiaceae; genus Hyphomicrobium_B. Next base: position 4,339 of record JAYUCQ010000417.1, on the reverse strand, counting down.
ATCACGCCCCTTGCTTCGCTGACCGGGATTTCCCCCCTCCCGGCCTCCCCCACAAGGGGGGAGGAGAAGTACGTGTTTCATCGCGCCACCTCCCAGGTGGTGACGATTTCGCCCGTGGCAGGGTCTTTCGAGTCCTTCAGCGCGATACCCATTTTTGCCAGCTCGTCGCGGATGCGGTCGCTCTCCTTGAAGTCTTTCGCTTTGCGCGCGGCGAGGCGGGCGGTGATGAAGGTGTCAATTGACACTTCGTCTACCTGCGCAACCGCGATGCGATTTTTCTTCCAGTCCGTTGCTGAGTACTCCAACAGCCCAAGTAGATTGGCCGCATGCTTAAAGCGTTCGGCAGCATTGGCTTCTTCGTTGTCCCTGGTAACGTCGTAGGCGACTTGGAGTTGAGATATTGCCTCATGAGTATTGAGATCGTTTCTAAGAGCTAGTTCAACTTTGACCCCAAAATCACTTGTCTTAGTTGGCTCTGCGTCACCAACCACACGATACCAATTGTCTAAGACCTTTTCCGCCACTTCAAGCGTCCGCACCGTCCAATCAATCGGCTGCCGGTAGTGCGTCATCAACATCGCTAAGCGCAGCACTTCGCCAGGCCACTTGCGGCCGCCAAATTTGGCCGTCGCCAACAACTCATTGATCGTCACAAAATTCCCCAAGCTCTTACTCATCTTCTCGCCTTCAACCTGCAAGAAGCCGTTGTGCATCCACACGTTCGCCATCACGGGCGTGCCATGCGCGCAGCGCGATTGGGCGATCTCGTTCTCGTGATGCGGGAAGATCAAATCCAGGCCGCCACCGTGAATATCGAACACTTCACCTAAATACCGCGCGCTCATCGCCGAGCATTCGATATGCCAGCCCGGGCGTCCACGGCCCCACGGGCTTTCCCAGCCGGGTTCCTCAGGGCTCGATAATTTCCACAGCACGAAGTCGCCGGGATTTTTTTTGTGCGCTTCGACGTCTACGCGGGCCCCCGCCTGCTGCTCATCGAGATTGCGATTTGAGAGTTGGCCGTAGTCCGCCATCGACGTGACGTCGAACAGCACTTCGCCCGCAGCACGATAAGCGTGCCCCTTCGCAATCAACTGCTCGATGATCGCAATCATCTGCGCGATGTTATCCGTGGCGCGCGGCTCGACCGTCGGCTCGAGGCAGCCGAGTGCCTGAACATCGGCGTGAAACTGGTTCGCCGTCTTTTCCGTCACCCGCGCAATGGCATCGTTCAACGGCAACTCGGGAAAATCCCGCAAGGCCCGCGCGTTGATCTTATCGTCAACGTCGGTGATGTTGCGGACATACGTGACATGATCGGCACCATAGACATGCCGAAGCAGCCGGAACAGCACATCGAACACGATGACGGGCCGCGCGTTGCCGATGTGGGCGAAGTCGTAGACCGTCGGCCCGCAGACATACATGCGGACGTTTTTCGGATCGATCGGCGCGAACTCGGCCTTCTGCCGGGAGAGCGTATTGTACAGCTTCAAAACCAAGTCGGGCCTCATCAATTCCGTTCATTTTCGCGCCCTGCCGGCCCGTCGGCCCACCACAAAACGCTGCGAGTCGCCCATTATGCCATAGGCCCAGGGGGCGGGGATAACTTCGCCGCTTTTTCTGCAAAAAACCCGGAATAATTTGCAAGGTCCTGACTGTCCTCGGGAATTTTCACCTGTCGCAATTGCTCCGCATTGACCCCCTAAGCCGGTTATGGCTAGGGTTGCCATCAACCGCACGTTCAGTTCGTTTTGCGGTTCAGGTTTCTTGCCGGTTCGTGGCTGGTTTCATTCCGGTTGCTCGCTGGTTCCTGGCAGCCGGTAACGTTAAGGACGCACGTGGCTCATAAGGTCGGCAAATCTTTTTCATCCGCGGCAGCCGGGGCGATGCTCGCCTTTGCGGTTTGTGCAGCCGTGTCTCAGCCGCTGGCCGCGCAAAGCTGGTGGCCGTTCGGCGGCACGAATGAACGCCCGACGCCGCGCGAACCTGTCAACCGTCCGCCACCGCAACAAATTCCGGCCCCCATTCCGCAGCCGCCTCCGGGCCAGCAGGGCAGCACGTCTTCAAACCCAATATGCTTGCAACTGGAACAGCGGCTCATCCAGGAAGGCCAGCAAGGCAATCAATCGCGCGATCAGCTGCCGCGCATCGAAGCCGAAATGCGCAACGTCGATCGCACATTCAACGTCGGCGCGACGCAGCTTGACCGCAGTTGCTACGAGACATTTTTGTTCACGAAGACGTTCCGCGCCACGCCGCAGTGCAAAGAGTTGCAGCGCCAGGTCGAAGGTGCCAAACGCCGCCTTGCCGAACTCGAAGCCCAGCGTCACGACGCCATGGCGTCTGCCGGACGGTCTTACAAGGACGACATCATCCGCGAACTTGCCCGCAACAATTGCGGCGCCAATTATGCCGATCAGGCGCGCCGGCGTGATGGGGGCGTTTGGCAGGACGAAGAAACCATCGGATCGGGCGGCTGGACTCCCCAAGGCAATTCCGGCGTCGCAACCTACCGCACAATCTGCGTCCGGTTGTGTGACGGCTTCTATTTCCCGGTGAGCTTCTCGACGCTACCGAGCCACTTCCCCGAAGATGCCGAAACGTGCTCGTCGAAGTGCGTTGCACCGACAGAATTATATTACTACCCAAACCCCGGCGGGTCAGTCGATCAATCGGTGGCCTTAAAATCGCAAGAAGCCTACACCAAACTTAAAGTCGCGTTCCGCTACCGCAAGGAATTCGTCAACGGCTGCTCGTGCAAAGAGGCCGAGTTTGTGCCGGCGTCCGCAACTCCGGACAAGAAGGCGGACGGTTCGCAGCCCGGAGCCACTTCACCAAAAACATCGGCGTTTCCGCCAAAGCGCGCCGATGCAGCCGCAACGACTGGCGCTCAAATCGTGACAGGCTCAACATCTGTGAAACCGGCGGCAGCAGTGGTTGTTGCACGGCCAGCCGCGCCGCCCGTCGAGCCAGCCATTGAGCTACCCGTCTCGGCAGAACCGCAGCCTGAATAAGTTGGCGAGTGATCTAGCCCTTTTTGCCACTCAATCGAGCCACAGCGCGCGTGCGCCCAATCAGCGGAAGAAGCGTCTTGAGATCAGGGCCGGACTCCAAGCCCGTCAGCGCCAAACGTAACGGGTGAAACAACGCCTTGCCTTTGGCTCCCGTCGCGGCTTTGATAGCGTTGGTCCACTGACCCCAGGTTTCCGTCGTCCACGGCTCAGCTGGCAACAACTCGAGTGCCTTATCGGTGAAGGCGCGTTCCTCGATCACCGGAACACTGTCACCGTCAACGACATGCCACCACGTCGCCGCGTCGTTGAAGATTTCGAGATTGCCGCGCACCGCATTCCAGAAGTCCGCTCCGCCTGAAATACCCTGCGCCGCCAGCCGCTCCGCCACATCGCCATAGTCTAGCTTGTGCAGCAGCTTAGCGTTGAGTCCCTTCAAATCCTCGACGTCGAACCGGCCCGGGGCCGTTGAAATTTTATTGAAATCAAGAAGCGCCACCAGCTCTTCGTGCCGGGCGTGAGGCTCAATCGCGTCGGACGTTCCAACAAGTGCTGCGTGGCTTAGAACCGCCATCGGCTCCATTCCGTCATCGCGGAAACTCTGCACCGAAAGCGCGCCGAGCCGCTTTGATAGCGCGTGCCCGTCAGCGCCGATGAGCAGACTGTGATGTCCGAAGGCGGGCGGTGTCGCGTTCATCGCCTGAAAAATCGCCATTTGCACGCCGGTGTTCGTCACGTGGTCTTCGCCGCGCACGACATGCGTAATGGCAAAGTCGATGTCATCAACGACGCTCGTGAACGTGTAGAGGTACGTGCCATCGCCGCGCACAAGAACCGGATCGGAGAGTGAGCCGAGATCGACGTTCTGTTCGCCGCGAATAAGATCATTCCACGAGATCATCGTCGGCTTTGGCGCGGCCGCTGTTCCCCCGGCGCTGTTTGGCAACTTGAAGCGCCAATGCGGCTTCCGGCCTGCCGCGACGTTTGCCGCAATCTCGTCTTTGGTCAATTTCAAGCTTGCGCGGTCATAGACCGGCGGCCGCTGCATGGCGAGCTGACGCTTACGGCGGCGATCGAGTTCTTCGGCGGTTTCAAAGCACGGGTAGAGCGCGCCGGAGACTTTCAACGCTGCGGCGGCTTCGTCATACCGTGCCGTCCTATCGGACTGGCGTGCCGTGCTGTCCCAGGTCAATCCGAGCCATGTCAGGTCATCGCGAATGGACTGAGCGAATTCTTCCGTCGAGCGCTCGCGGTCCGTATCGTCGAGGCGCAACAAAAAGCTGCCGCCGTTCTTTTTGGCAAACAGCCAATTCAGCGTCGCCGTT
>JAYUCQ010000416.1:0-21134 GCA_043740265.1 Hyphomicrobium sp. | reverse complement strand
GAAATAGCCGATGACGGCGGCAGCGGTCGCGACAAGGCAAGCGGCGGCGTAGCACCAAAAAATCAGCGTGATACGCGGCACAGGATCAACAGCGATGTATCCTGATAGGACGAAGGCACCGGCTAATAAAAACAGCGTGACGAACTGATATTTTATTGCGGTATCGAAATTGACCGACATGGCCGTGCCAGCGACGGCCAATGCCACGAACGCAATTAGAATTGCAAAATTGGACAATGACAGTTTGCCGAAACGGACAGCGCCGAGCACTGGAACCATGATGATCACGATGGCCATCAAGCCGTCCGCAATCGCTGGCTCTGAGAACACGATGGTGCTCATGAGCATCGCGACGGCGACGATCACGCGCGCCATGGCACCGGCGCTCACGGCCCAGCCCGACAGATGCGGAATCGCGATCGAATTAGTAGGCATTTTTCCCCGACAGCAATGAGAACGGGGTCAAGGCGATGATGTAGAGATCAAGGAGAACAGACCAGTTGTCGATGTAGTAGAGATCATATTCAACGCGCTGCTGGATTTTATCGTGCGTATCGGTTTCGCCGCGCCAACCGTTGATTTGCGCCCAACCGGTGACGCCCGGCTTAACGCGGTGGCGAGCGTAGTAGCCCTGGACGACATCTTGATAGAGGTCTTGACCGGCTTTCGCCTGCGTTGCGTGCGGGCGCGGGCCGACAAGCGACATGTTGCCGAGAATAACGTTGAACAACTGCGGCAGCTCGTCGATGCTGGAGCGGCGCAAAAACTTACCCACCTTTGTCACCCGAGGGTCGTCCTTGGTGACAAGCTTGCTGGCGGTTGCGTCGGTGAGGCCGGTGTACATGGAGCGGAACTTGAAGACTTCAACGAGCTCGTTGTTAAAGCCGTAGCGCTTTTGCTTGAAGAAAATTGGGCCCTTGCTGTCGAGGCGCACGGCCAGTGCCGCAAGCGCCATGACCGGCGCGACGGCGACGAGCAGCAACGCGCCGAGCACGCGGTCTTCGGTGTTCTTCAGTGCCCGGTCCCAATCTGTCAGCGGCTTGTCCATAACCGCTAACATCGGCAACTTACCAATGTAGTGATAGGCGTTTGAATTGAGTCGCAGCTTGGAATTGAGGGCCGAGATTCGAATGTCGACCTGCAGTGAAAACAGCTTTTGCAGGATCTCGAGCAATCTCTCTTCGGCGCGCATCGGCACGGTGACGATCAAAAGATCGACAGCCTCGTCACGGCAGAAGTTTTCGAGGTCTTCAAACGTGCCGAGGTGGGCAAGCTGAGCGGTGCTATCCGATAGCCGCTCATCTTGGCGGTCATCGAAGACACCAAGAATTTTCAAGTGCGCGGCGCCGTCGCGGCCAAACGCTTGAATGAGGTCATCGGCATCTTTACCGCCGCCGACGATGACCGTCTTGCGAACAAGCATGCCAGCACCGGTCAACCGCTCGACGACTTTGGCGGCTCCGATCCTGACGAACGCCAACAGCGCAATCGCGAAGGTCAACCAGAAAACAATGAACGCCGCCGATGCTGGCACACGGCCCGCCATATAGGCCGCACCCGCCATCGTCATGAAAACGGTGAGCACTGCGATGAAGACTTTAGCAAGCTGGTCCGAAGAACTTCGCAGCGCCGAAACCGAGTAGGACCATTTTACATGCAAAGCCGAGATGACAAGGATCGCAACAAATCCAGCGCGGATCGTTGCTGCCAACGACACATCGAAGACGCCAGTTGCCAGTTTGGAGGCCATCAGGCTCGCAAGCCAAATCGCAAGGCCGTCCATGAACGCGACGCTAAACAGGAGTTTTGGCCGTGAAAAGCTATAGCGCTTATCAACAAACATGGCGCTGAGGCGGGCGAGGCCAAGGGCGTGCTGTGGACCAGTCCCGGCGGACTGGGGAAACGTGCCGGTGCTCATTTGCGAACTCTGGATACGCGGGTTTGGCGCACCCTATCGCGGCATGGTTGACGGCATCGTAAACGTGCGGGCGCTGGAGGATGGAGAAACACTTTTTCCCTCCCAGATGCCGCGAGCAGACTTAATTTTTTCTTCCACAATTCTCAAAACAGTACGCGGCAAACAGGGCACGGAGCGCTGAGATCGCTTTGACATACGCCGGGTGCCACGACAGAGTGCATATCATGAAGCCGCAAACATTGCCTAACACCGAGCGCTCAGGCGTTTTTTCCAGCCAGCCGGGTGGACTCCCGGTGCTGTTTTTCACCGAACTCTGGGAGCGCTTTTCCTATTACGGCATGCGAGCGCTGCTGACGCTGTTTATGGTGGCACCGGTTGCCAGCGGCGGCCTGGGCTTTGCGACGGAAAACGCAGGCCGCATTTATGGCAACTACACAATGGCGGTTTATATGCTGGCAATCCCGGGCGGGTTTATTGCCGACCGGATCATCGGCGCGCGCCGCTCTGTCTCGGCTGGCGGGTGGACGATTGCGCTTGGGCACTACTGCTTGGCTGTGCCGCAGACCGTGTTCTTCTATCTTGGGCTGCTGCTGGTTGCACTTGGCACCGGATTGTTCAAGCCGAATATCTCGGCGATGCTGGGCGGGCTGTATCAGCGCAACGACCCAAGGCGCGATGCCGGGTTTTCGATTTTTTACATGGGCATCAACATCGGCGCGTTCATTGCGCCGCTGGTAACGGGATTTTTAGCGCAAAGCCCGTGGTTCAAGACCTGGCTGGCGGCGAACGGGTTCGATCCGGCGAAGAGCTGGCACTGGGGATTCGCGGCGGCGGGCGTTGGCATGACGCTGGCTATGCTGATTTTCGCGCGCAGTTCGAAAAGCCTGGGCGATCAGACAGTGACTGATGGTGCGAGTTTGCAGGAAGCGGACGGCAACGTCATGCGCCATGGGTTGTTTGTTACCGTCGGCACATTGTCGCTCCTTGGCTTGGCGCTGGCATCCGACATCGACGGTTTCGCCGGTCTCAGATGGTTGTTCGTGCTGCTACCGCTCGCCGCTATTGCCTACGCTGCACGCCAGCCAAGCGGCGACGCCCAGCGCTTGGCCGCTGTTGGCGTGTTGTTCATTGCGTCGATGATTTTCTGGGCCGTATTTGAACAAGCCGGAACGACGATCGCATTGTTTGCTGACAGACTGACGCGCAACGAATTTTTAGGCGTGCCGTTTCCGTCGTCGTGGTTCCAGTCGGTCAATCCGATTTTCGTTATTCTGCTGTCGCCGGTCTTTGCAGCACTTTGGATGAGCTTCGGGGCGCGCCAGCCTTCGCCGGCGATCAAGTTCGCCGTTGCGCTGGTCTTCCTGTCGTCGTCGTTTTTGTTGATGGTGCCCGCGGCCAAGCTCGCGGCATCGGGTGCGGTTTCGCCGCTCTGGCTGATCGGCCTGTTCTTCCTGCAAACCGTTGGCGAGCTGATGCTGAGCCCAGTTGGCCTGTCGACGATGACCAAACTCGCGCCCGAGCGGATGACCGGATTGGTGCTTGGCGTCTGGTTTCTGGCGGCCGCATTCGGCAACAAACTGGCGGGGGTGCTCGGCGGCGGGTTCACCAGCGAAGACCCGCAAGCGCTGGCGTCGGCGTTCTTGATGCAGGCGATCCTGGTCGCAATCGCCGCAGGGCTGCTGTTTATCGCGGCACCTTGGGTTAAAAGGCTGTCGCAAGACGCCCGTTAACTGCTTGGCACACAGTCTATTTAGCACTTCGCCCCATGCCGCCTTGACACTGTTGGGGGCCAAGCGCGAAAATTGGTCCCTAAACATTTTACTGAGACGCGAAGCGCTTGTCGCCGCGATTTTTTCCGACCTTGAAAGGCCTTCAGCCGTGAACGCTCCCGTCCTCCATACCTACCTTGATTTCGAGAAACCGATTCTCGAACTCGAAAAGAAAATCGCTGAGTTGAAGGCGATGCAGAAGAACGGCAAGGGCCCGCAGATTGCTGACGAAATTGCCAAGCTCGAGCAGAAAGCCAAAACCGGTCTTGGCGACATGTACGGCAAGCTGACGCCTTGGCAAAAGACACTTGTGGCCCGCCATCCTGAACGGCCGCATAGCCTCGAATTTATCAATGCGCTGATCGAAGATTTTACGCCGCTGGCGGGCGACCGCTATTTCTCGGAGGACGAAGCCATTGTTGCTGGCATCGGCCGCTTCCGTGGCAGGTCATGTCTGGTCATGGGGCATGAAAAAGGCTCGGATACAGAAAGCCGCATCAAGCACAACTTCGGCATGGCGAAACCTGAGGGCTACCGCAAAGCCGTGCGCTTGATGGAAATGGCCGACCGCTTTGGCCTTCCGGTGATTACATTTATCGATACGCCCGGCGCTTATCCCGGCATTGGTGCCGAAGAGCGCGGCCAAGCCGAAGCCATCGCGCGCTCAACGGACTGCTGCCTGCAGCTGGGTGTGCCCATCGTCACCGTCGTCGTTGGCGAGGGCGGATCGGGTGGCGCGATCGCCATCGCCACGGCCAACCGCATTCTGATGCTGGAGCACGCCATCTATTCGGTGATTTCGCCGGAGGGGGCGGCGTCGATCATTTGGCGCGATAGCAACAAGAAGGAAGAAGCCGCGACTAACATGAAGATCACGGCGCAAGACCTCGACCAGCTTGGCGTTATTGATGTCATCATCAAGGAGCCGCTGGGGGGGGCCCACCGCGACCGCGACTCGGTCATCATTTCCACAGGAAATGCGATCGCCCGGGCGCTGTCCGAGTTTGACGGCAAATCGCCCGAGGACATCCGCAAACAGCGGCATGACCGCTTTCTCTCAATCGGACGATAGGTCCTGTTCGAGTGGGTAGTTGGCCGCGCCCGTGCCGCAATCATGGCCTTAGTTGGCCGTCAGCTTGCTTGACAGGGCCGCTTCTGGCAGCGGATGAATTACCAATAGAGTCTTGGTGTTAAAAGTTGCGTCTCAGATTCGATCTGGAATTTTCGGGAAGGCTGCCGCTGAGGCAGGACGCACATTAAAGAGACTGGGATGAGACGGGCAATTTTGGGATTTGGGCTTGCTTTGGCGGCCGGGCTGACGCTCGCTGCGTGCTCCAGCGCGCCCGTCATACCGGCGCCCTCCGAAGTGCCGCTCGGCAAGGACACGCTGGCGCTGCTCGCTAAGAAGGGCATGCAGCCGGGTTCACCGGTGTTTGTGCGCATCTTCAAGGAAGAATCCGAACTCGAAATCTGGAAGCAGCGCGATGATGGCCGATTCTACCATTTCAAGACCTATCCCATTTGCAATTGGTCGGGAGAACTTGGGCCCAAGCTGGCGCATGGCGACAAGCAGGCACCGGAAGGCTTCTACAACATCACGCCTGTACTGATGAACCCGAATTCGAAGTTCTATCTGTCGTTCAATGTCGGCTATCCGAACAGCTATGACAGGGCGCTTGGGCGGACGGGCGATTCCGTGATGGTCCACGGCAAATGTCGCTCGGCTGGGTGCTACGCAATGACCGACGCGCTGGTTGAAGAAATCTACGGCGTGACGCGCGAAGCCCTCAAAGCCGGGCAACCCAGTTTTCAGCTGCACGCTTTTCCGTTTCATATGACGGACGCCCGCATGGCGCAGATGAAGTCCAACAAGTGGTACCCGTTCTGGAAAACCCTCAAGCAGGGCTACGACCACTTTGAGACCTATCGCATTCCGCCGAACATCGCCACGTGTGAGCGCCGCTACGTCGTCAACGTCACGTCGCAAAGCAGAGCCGACGCGGATGGGCAATGCCCGGCTTTTCAGCGGCCTGTCATCACCGCGTTCACGCCATTGCCGGCGGAACCTGAGACGGTTGTGGCCAGCGGCAATAAGCTGAAGGGCCTTGTCAGTTCGGATGTCGAACCGACACTGGCTGACATTAAAGCCGCCAAGTCATCGGTGACAGGTGCTTTGGGCGGCGCGGTGCCTATGACGTCGGGTTCTGTGTCCTCGGGATCTGTTGCAAGTCCGATTACAAATGCCCGCCAATAGGTGAGGTTTCAGCGCCGTGCCCCAGTCTCCCGCGCCCATGGCTCCCGTGCCTATGCCTTCCGGTTCGGATGACCCCAAGCCGGCGCTGCGCCGCAGGCGCTCGCGCATAACGCCTCGATTGGTGTTTTTCGCCGCCTTCGCAATTTTTGCTTTTGCCGCGATTGGACTGGCACCTCTCTGGTTTCCGCTGATCCCGGCCAGTGACGAGAGCAAGATTGCCTTCGAGCGGGCGCAGCGGCGCTGGCGCACAACCGTGGGCTTGCCGCTCCCCGGCGCACCAGATCCCGCGCGGCTGCCTCAGCGCTTGGCGGAGCACGGGCTGACTGACGGCGCGCCAATTCTTGTCCGCATCTTCAAACGCGAATTCGAACTCGAACTCTGGATGAAGCGCGGCACGTCGTTTGAACACTTTGCCACCTATCCCATCTGCCGCTGGTCCGGGATGCTGGGGCCGAAATTGAAACAAGGCGATAGTCAGGCACCTGAAGGCTTCTACTCGGTCGATGCAAACGCGCTCAATCCGAACAGCCGGTGGTATCGATCTTTCAACCTCGGCTATCCCAACGCCTATGACGCTGCCAACGGCCGCACAGGATCGCTCATCATGGTGCACGGCGGCTGCGCGTCGATCGGTTGTTTCGCTATGACCAACACTCAAATGGCTGAGATCTGGCAATTGGTGACTTCGGCGCTGAATGGCGGCCAGAAGCGGTTTCAAGTTCAGGTCTATCCGTTCCGGCTGACCGACGCGAACCTGCAAGGCTATGCCGGTCACCCGGCCTTGCCGTTCTGGCGCACGCTGAAACGCGGCAACGACGAGTTTGAAGCTCGTCACCTGCCGCCGCGCGTCAACGTCTGTAAGGGTGCCTACGGTTTCGAGCCCGCTGGAGTGTATCCCGACGGCGACGGAGTAATCGAAAATCGCTGCCTTGACCCAGCAGCTAAGAGTTAAGCCCTTTCAGGGGTTACCTAAACTGTGGTTCGTGGCAAAAAGGCTCTACGAATTGCCGGGCCGAGACATTATGGTCTGAACTTGGACTGGGTTGCAGGGTTTGATACGAGCAGGCGATGGCGTTTAACGGGACGCAGTTGCGAGGGTGCGTGCAGGTGCTGGCGGTGGCCGGTGCTGCGCTGACGCTTATGCCAACTTCCGCCGGCGCGCTTGTCATTGAGTTGAAGGACGTCGCCGCCGATCGCGTTGAGCGCCAAATCGCGGCGGCCGCTGGCGCGCTGCCCTTGCCCAACACGCCGAACGTCGCCGATTTCAACGATCGCCTCCGGGACAAGGGCGTGCGGCTAGGGTCGCCGATCATCATTCGCATTTTCAAGTCCGAGTCCGAACTCGAAATCTGGAAGGAAAAGGATGACGCCTTCGTCCTTTTCGCCACCTATCCGATTTGCCACTGGTCAGGGTCGGTCGGACCCAAGATGCGCGACGGCGACAAGCAGGCTCCCGAGGGGTACTACACCGTCAACCGCACACAAACCCGGCATCAAGGCCGCTGGCCGAAATCTTTGAATATCGGATTCCCAAACATTCTCGATCAATCCCTGGCGCGCTCCGGGTCGAACATTCTGATCCACGGCGGCTGCTCGTCGGTCGGATGCTTCGCGATGACCAATCCGGTGATGGATGAAATTCAAAATCTGACGGAGACCGCGATCGACAGCGGGGAAGAAAATGTTCCGGTCCAGGTCTATCCGTTCCGCATGACGGACGACAACATGAAGGCCAATGCGGCATCGCCCTGGTTCGACTTCTGGGCAAACATGAAGGAAGGCTACGATGCCTTCGAGAAGACTCACAAGGCTATCGCCGTCAACGTTTGCGAAGGCCGCTACAGCTTCGAGCCTGTGAGCCGCGCTGCTGACGCCGGAACCCTGAAAGCCTGTTCGCCAACCATGATAGGCATTCAAGACCAGAACAGATGGTTGCGCGATGTGCCGGCGCCCGAATCGCCGAAAGCCGAGGGCACGTTTATTCCGAGGCTGCATTTGCCGCTGCCGCTGGCTGATGCTGAAGTCAATCCGCCGGGCTAGAGGCATCGCGTACCGGCTATCCTAATTTGAGCACGCGGCCGTTTGCTTCTTGCGGATTGTGCAGGCGGTGCCAATCTACGCAATATCCTCTTGGAGAATGAACCTGCAATGGCTGAACCGAGCACGACAAAAAAGGTTGAAAACGCATTCGAGCGCGTGCTGTTCAGCGCCCGCTGGCTGCTGGCCCCGTTTTATTTCGGCCTGGCGGTTTCCATTGGCGTGCTGCTGATCAAGTTTCTCGGTGAGCTTTGGCATATTGGCTCGCTGGCGTTCAGCCTGGACGAGTCGCAAGTCATCCTCGGCGTGTTGACGCTCGTCGATCTGGCGCTGACGGCGTCGCTGCTGATTATCGTGATCTTCTCAGGTTACGAGAATTTCGTCTCCAAGATCGATCACAGCAATCACATGGATTGGCCCGAGTGGATGGGCACAATCGATTTCGCGGCGCTGAAACTGAAGCTGCTGTCATCGATTGTTGCGATTTCGGGCGTGCAGCTTTTGAAACAGTTCATGACGCTAAAGACGGTGACGCCGGAAACCGAGCGCGTGCTTTATTGGATGGTCATCATCCATTTGACGTTCGTCATATCGGCGGTTTTGCTGGCGCTGTCGGACCGGATTGCCGGGCACGCAACTGTGCCAGCTGCGGCTCCGGGCCAGCCTGGAGCCCATTAAAAGGGAATACGGCCCCCTCACCCCGGCCCTCTCCCCGAGGGAAGGGGGAGGACGGCGTCAATCCATTTTGCCGTGGCAGTGCTTGTACTTCTTGCCGGACCCGCAGGGGCACACGGCGTTGCGCGAGACCCGGCCCCAGGTCGCAGAGTCCTTCGGATCGACCTCGTCTTCGCCCTTACGGACTTGCAACGGTGCGCGCTTTTCTGGTTCAGGCTGCACAAACCGGCGCATGCGCGCGCCTGAGATTGCAGCGTCCGCCATCGCAAGTTCCGGATCGAACTCGTCGAACCCGGTCGTCGCATCGACGTGATGGGCTTCCATCGGCGGAAGTTCAACCGGCTGCAGGGCTGGCTGTTCTTCAGGTGGCGCCAACTCGACGTGCATCAGCTGACCGGTTACGTTTTCCCGCAGGCGGCCGAGCATATTTTCAAACAGCACAAAGGCTTCGCTTTTGTACTCGTTCAACGGATCGCGCTGACCGTAAGCGCGGAAACCGATGACCTGACGCAAATGTTCGAGCGTGACGAGATGCTCGCGCCAGAGATGGTCGAGCGTTTGCAGCAGGACCATTTTTTCGATCTGGCCGTAGAGCTCTGGGCCGAGTTCAGCTTTCTTGGCCGCCGCCTTGGCGTCTGTAGCCTTGATGATGCGCTCGCGGATTTCTTCGTCCGCAATGCCTTCTTCGGCGGCCCACGCGTCGACTGGCAAATCAAGGCCGAAAACGCCGCCAGTTTGCTCTTTCAGACCTGCAGTGTTCCACTGTTCGGCGTAGGCGGCGGGCGGGATGTGGCGCGTCACCAGTTCGGCAGCAAGTTGATGGCGCAAGTCCGTCGTCGTTTCCGAAACGTCGTCCTGACCCATGATGTCGAGGCGCTGCTCGAAGATGACCTTGCGCTGGTCATTCATAACGTCGTCGTACTTCAGGATCTGCTTGCGAACGTCGAAGTTGCGCTGCTCGACCTTTTTCTGTGCCGTCTCAAGCGACTTATTCATCCACGGATGGGTGATCGCTTCGCCTTCCTTGAGGCCGAGCGTTTGCAGCACCTTGTCCATGCGCTCAGAGCCGAAGATGCGCATTAAATCATCGTCAAGCGCGAGATAGAATTTTGATCGTCCTGGGTCGCCCTGACGGCCCGAGCGGCCGCGTAACTGGTTGTCGATGCGGCGGCTTTCGTGGCGCTCTGTTGCCAGAACGTAAAGCCCGCCGGCTTCAAGTGCTTGCTGCTTCTTGACTGCGATGTCTTCAACGATAGCCGCCCGCTGCTTTTTTACTGCCGCGTCGTCAGGTTCGATGTCTTTGGCTTTTTGCTCCGCGATCCAGTCTTTTAGACTGTACTCGACGTTACCGCCGAGCTGAATGTCGGTACCGCGGCCGGCCATGTTGGTTGCAATCGTGACAGCACCCGGCACACCAGCCTGGGCTACGATGCTGGCTTCCTGTTCGTGATAGCGGGCGTTGAGCACCTGATGCGGCACGGGATCGCCCTTGCCATTGGCGCCGTCGGCTAGCTTCACCAGGGCTTCACCGGTCTCGGTGAAGTGCTTGCGCAATTCTTCTTCCTTGCCGGGTTTGATCGTGGCGGCAAGATCCAAAAGAGATGTGCCAAGGCCGCGGATATAGCCGTGATCTTTCAGCAGCTCGGAGAGCTGTTCGGATTTTTCGATGGACGTGGTGCCGACCAGGATCGGCTGGTTGCGGTTCTTGGCGTCCGCAATCGACTGCACGATCGCCGCCAGTTTTTCTTTTTGCGTACGGTAAATTTCGTCGTCGTCGTCCTGGCGCTGGACGTTGACGTTGGTCGGGATCTCGATGACTTCGAGACCGTAAATATCCATGAACTCGCTGGCTTCGGTCTGCGCTGTACCGGTCATGCCGCCGAGCTTCTTGTAGAGGCGGAAATAGTTCTGGAAGGTAATCGACGCCAGCGTTTGGTTCTCGGGCTGGATTTCGACTTTTTCCTTGGCTTCAAGCGCCTGGTGCAAGCCTTCGGAATAGCGCCGGCCGGGCATCATGCGGCCGGTGAATTCGTCGATGATGACGACCTGACCGCCTTTGACGATGTAATCTTTGTCGCGCTGAAAAAGCTTATGCGCCTTCAAGGCTTGATTGACGTGATGCACGAGGGAAACGTTGTCGATGTCGTAGAGCGAGCCCTTCATGGCGCCAGCGGCGTTCAACAGGCCTTCCATCTTTTCGTTACCGGCTTCGGTCAAAGAGACTTGGCGTTGTTTTTCATCGAGATCGTAGTCGCCGGTCTCAATGGCCTTCATCAGTTCGTCGACCGTCTGATAGAGATCGGCGCGATCTTCGAGGGGCCCTGAAATAATCAACGGCGTGCGGGCTTCGTCAATGAGGATAGAGTCGACTTCGTCAACGATGGCAAAGGCGTGGCCGCGCTGAACCATGTCGCCCATACGCATCTTCATATTGTCGCGCAGATAGTCGAAGCCGAGTTCGTTGTTGGTGCCGTAGGTGACGTCACAGGCGTAAGCGGCATTGCGCTCTTCGTCACTCATATCGTGAACGATGACGCCGACGGTCAGACCGAGAAACTTATAAACTTGGCCCATCCATTCGCTGTCGCGGCGGGCGAGGTAATCGTTGACGGTGACGACGTGGACGCCGTTGCCGATGAGGGCGTTGAGGTACACAGGCAGCGTTGCGACCAGCGTTTTGCCTTCGCCGGTTTTCATCTCGGCGATATCGCCGCCGTGAAGCACCATGCCGCCGATCAACTGAACGTCGAAGTGACGCTGGCCGAGAGAGCGCTTGGCAGCTTCGCGAACCGTCGCAAAAGCCGGCACCAGCAGATCGTCGACTTCAGCACCGTCTTTGAGCTGCTGGCGGAATAAAACGGTGCGGGCGCGCAGCTCATCATCGGAGAGCTTTTCGATTTCCGGCTCAAGAGCGTTGATTGCTGCAACGTTGGGCCGGAAGACTTTGACCCGGCGCTCGTTCGAAGACCCGAAAATTTTAGTGGCAAGGCTGCCCAGCGATAGCATGGTCAATTCGTCCTGATTTGGCGCCAGGCGTTGGCACGCCTCGCTGCCCGTGTTGAAATCTGTCTGAAGCCCGCGCGAGAGCAAAAAACGCGGCGATAAGGTGTCGCCACGTCCATTTGCCGGCGGTCAAACGTCGCCGTCACAAGTCTGTGGCAAAAGTCCACGGTTTATGGTTCTGCGAGAAGGCGTTCACCAGCCTGCTCCGTTCCGGGCAGACATAAGAACTGCACCCCTCCAATGTCAATGTTGGGGCCTCATTTTGCCTGCCTTCTTGCCTGCCTTCTTGCTTGCCTCCTGGCTTGCCTTCTGGGGCACTATTGCCAATGTCTAATTATTAACTTGGCATTGCCGGGCCTCGAGGCTACCCAGACCGCAAAAATACTGACAAAAGACGACTGGCACAAGCCGCGACAGATTGCTCAGCTGCGAGCCCCTGCGGAGGCTTCTCCACGTACCGCCTGAGCCTTGCCGTCCACACAAAAAGGAGCCGACCGTTGAAGACCCGTCTTGCCCAGGCCGTTGTAGCCGTTGCGCTGGCCAGCGCCGTAATGCCCGCGATTTCCAGCGGCGTTTTTGCCGAGGATAAGGTTGTTGCGACAATTAATGGCATGCCCATTACGGACGCCGACCTTGCCATCGCAGACGGCGAAATTGGTGCCGATATGGGCACGATGCCCCCCCTTCAAAAGCGTATGTCGCTGCTGGAATTCCTGATCGACAATCAACTGTTCGCAGAGGCCGCCGACGGCGAAAAGCTGGCCCAGGGCGCGGACTTTGAAACGCGATTGAAATATTTAAAGCGCCGCGCCTTGCGTGAACTTTATTTCGAAAAGGTCATCAAGTCGTCGGTCAGCGATGCGGATGCCCACAAGGTCTATGACGAGCAAGTCAAGTTGATGAAGCCGGAAGAAGAGGTGTCGGCTCGTCATATTCTCGTCGAGACGGAAGAAAAGGCCAAGGAACTCAAGGAAAAGATCACAGCAGGTGGCGATTTCGTTGCATTGGCTAAGGAAAACTCCAAGGACCCGGGTTCGAAAGAAGACGGCGGCAACCTCGGTTATTTCGGCCACGGCCAGATGGTGCCGCAGTTCGAAGAAGTGGTTTTCAAGCTCGCTAAAGGTGACGTCTCGGACCCCGTCAAAACACAGTTCGGCTGGCATCTGATCAAGATCGAAGACAAGCGCTTTAAACAACCGCCGGCGTTCGACATCGTCAAGGACCGCATCATCCAATCGCAGTTGCTGCAGAAGGCACAGCAATCAGCGGTTGGGCTGCGGGCAAAATCGAAGATTGAAATCGTCGATGCCGACATCAAGAAGGCGATGGACGATCGCAACAAGACGATTGAGGCCCTGCCCGACCCTAAGAAGGACGGCGCTAAGCCGGATGAAGCTAAGCCGGCCGACGCGAAGCCTGCTGAGGATAAGACTGGCGACAAAAAGCCGGACGACAAGAAGTAAGTTTAGCGGTCTCTAGACTGTCATATTGCAGCGGGCCGCTTGATTTGAGCGGCCCGATCTGTTTCTGGGTAGGCTCACGCGCAATTCCGGAGCCACCATTCATGGCCAAAATCCCCGCCGTCTCGCCTTTTGCACCCGCAAAGCTGGCCACGCTGCCGCCGATTGACGGCGTGCGCTTTGCTACAGCAGAGGCGGGCATCCGATACAAAGGCCGCACGGATTTGCTTGTCGCCGTGATGGACGAGGGCACCGTTGCGGCTGGCGTTTTGACGCAATCCAAGACCGCATCAGCGCCGGTGCTGGCCTGCCGTAAGCACTTGAAAAAAGGCACGGCGCGCATTCTCGTCGTCAATTCCGGCAACGCCAATGCGTTCACCGGCCAAAAGGGCCGAGACGCCGTTGACCTGACCGTTGAGCACGCCGCCGCCGCCGCCGATTGCAAACCGCACGATGTCTATGTGGCGTCGACCGGCGTCATTGGCGAACCGCTCGACGCATCGAAGTTTGCGCAACTTCTTGGCGGGCTCGCCAAAGACGCAAAGGCCGACGCGTTCGAAGCCGCCGCGCGTGCGATTTTGACGACGGACACCTATCCAAAGCTTGCGACCCGCAAGGCCCTGATTGGTACGACCGAAGTGACGCTCAACGGCTTCTGCAAGGGTGCCGGAATGATAGCCCCTGATATGGCGACGATGCTGTGCTTCATTTTCACGGATGCGGCGGTTGAAGCGGACGCGCTGCAGGAACTCGTCGCGGCACACGCCGAGACGACCTTCAACTGCATGACCATCGACGGCGACACATCGACCAGTGACACGTGTTTAGTTTTTGCGACCGGCACGGCGGCCAATCGCGGCCAGAAGCCGGCCGGTAAAGCCAAATCGAAAAAGCTGACGGGTTTTTCACTCGCCCTGCGCGATCTAATGTGCGACCTCGCCATCCAAGTCGCCAAGGACGGCGAGGGGCTTTCCAAATTCGTCACCTTCGAGGTTGAAGGCGCGAAGTCGTGGCACGCAGCCCGCACAATTGCGCGCGCTTGCGCCAATTCACCTATACTCAAAGCCGCGATTGCGGGCGAAGACCCGAATTGGGGCCGCGTTGTTATGGCGGTCGGCAAATCCGGCGAGGCCGCTGACCGCGACAAGCTGGCAATCTGGTTCGGCCCGCACTGCGTCGCTCGCGATGGCGAACGGGCGCCGGACTACGACGAGAAAACCGTTGCCGCCTACATGAAGAACCGCGAGATCGTCATTCGCGTCAACGCTGGTGTCGGTAAAGCGTCGGCGACGGTTTGGACCTGCGACCTGACGCATGAGTATATTTCGATCAACGCCGATTATAGGAGCTGAGGGTTAGAGCCGAAATGGACCGCACTTTCTGGCTTGAGCGCTGGCAGACCCACGACATCGGCTTTCACCAGCCGAAGGTGCAGGCGGCGCTGACCAAGCATTGGCCGCAACTTAACGTCGCCAAAGGTTCGGCCGTTCTGGTCCCTCTCGCCGGCAAAAGCCTCGATATGGTCTGGCTTGCCGAGCAGGGCTATCGCGTCGTCGGTGTTGAACTCTCGGAACTTGCGGTCAGCGAATTTTTCGCCGAACGCGGTTTCAAGCCTTCGGTGCGAAAAGTCGGCGCATTCACTGTCTCGTGGTCGGGTGGAATCGAACTGTGGCGTGGCGATTTTTTTGCACTAAACCCCAATGAAATCCCGCCGATTGACGCCGCCTATGACCGCGCCGCCCTGGTCGCGATGCCTGACGATATGCAGGTGCGCTACGCAGCTAAGATGGCCGAACTGATGCCCGCTGGATCGCCAGTGCTGCTCATCGGCCTCGACTACAACCAGAATGAAATGAAGGGCCCGCCGTTCCCGATCCCGCAAACTGAAATCCGCTCCTTGCTTGGAGCCAATTTCACCATCGACTTGCTTGAGGCGCGCGACGGCTTGGCCCGCAGCGAACACTTGATCAAGCGCGGCGTGACGCGGCTCGAAGAAGCGACATATCTTTTGCGCAGGCGCGCATGAAGCCCGCCATACTTAAACCCATTATTCTCGTCGCCGCCGTGGCGCTGATTGATACCGATAACCGCGTGCTCATTGCCCAGCGTCCGGCTGGCAAATCCATGGCCGGGTTATGGGAATTTCCGGGCGGCAAAGTCGAACCTGGTGAAACGCCCGAAGCCGCACTGCAACGCGAACTGAAGGAAGAACTCGGCATCGACGTTTGTCTCGCCTGTGTGGCCCCGTTCAATTTCGCCAGTCACACCTACGAGACATTTCACTTGCTGATGCCGCTCTACATTTGCCGGACGTGGGAGGGCGAAATAACGCCCCGCGAGGGTCAAAAGACTGAATGGGTGCGCGCGCTGCACCTCTCCCGCTATGATATGCCACCGGCCGATTTGCCGCTTATTCCTTGGTTGCGCGATCTTTTGGGTTGAACGGTACGGCTTCACCTGCGGTCTGTTCAGCGACGCCCAGCGCCTCTGAAAGCCGCATTTTCGCAGACCCGGGTTGCAAAGGTTTCTGCTGGCTTTCGTGCGGTACCCACGCCGTCAGCGTGATGATTTCGAACGTCGCCGGAATGCGGCCGCCGGGCAAAGCAAAACGTTCGGCATAAACTTCAGCCGCGCGAAGGAGCAATCTCCGCGTGACCGGCACCCGGCGGCGCTCGGTCAACATATTGCTGGCGCCCATACCCTGAATATCCTTCATCAATGCCAGCGGCGTCGCATAGGTGACGCGCACCACATCGCTGTCGGCAACGGGCAGCGCAAATCCGGCACGCTGCAACAGGCCACCGAGATCGCGGACGTCAGCAAACGGCGCGACGCGCGGTGACGCCCCGCCCATCACCTCTTCCTCGGCAATAAGCCACGCTTCACGCAATTCTTTCAGCGTCTCGCCGCCGAGCAGCGCCGCCAACAGCAAACCGTCGGGTTTGAGGGCGCGGCGGATTTGCGCCAAAGTTCCTGGAACATCGTTGGCAAGTTGCAGCGCCAGACCGCTGACTGCAAGATCTAGGCTCTCTGGCGCGAAAGGAACAGCGTCAATATCGGCGAGAATGCGCGGACCGTCGCATTGAGCCAGCAGAGCTGGTGCGGCTTCGACGTCGTAAACCGTGCGAACTGAGGGCAGCTGGCGGATTTTCCGGGAAACAGCGCCGTGATAGGCCCCCAAATTTGCAGCGACCGGGAAATCGCGGCGTACAAGTGAGAGCCGCTCAGTGAAGTCACTAGCAACGCGGGCCAAGAGAAAGTCGTGCGCCGGCGCCCCTGCCGCAAAGCGCTGGCGCCGCAACAGCAACAATTGGCGATCAAAGATGTTTGGCACGCCGGTCATATCGGAAGGTTCATACTTGTTATTGAGTAGCTCGCGGTTGCTTCTTTTCTCGGCTAAGGTCGCCCGATGGCGTTAGGAGACACGAACAGCAGACTGGCGCAATTGGGGGATGAAAGCGCGGCCGACGATGCCGCGCGTACACCCCAACGGTGGCGACAGATCGGGAACGTTTGGACCGCGACGCTCGATATTGTGTTTCCGCCGCTGTGCCTTGGCTGTCAAACCCGCCTCTTTGATCATGACGCGCTGTGCCCGGCGTGCTGGCGTCAAATCGACTTCATCCGGCCGCCACTCTGCGACCGCCTTGGCATTCCGATGCCCTATGACATCGGTACGCCCATGATCTCGGCAGCCGCCGCTGCCAATCCGCCGCCATATAATCGCGCCCGCGCCGTCGCCCGCTATGACGGCCTGGTGCGCAAACTGATCCACGATTTCAAGTTTCGCGACACGCATGACGCCCGGCGGTTGTTTGGCCGGTGGCTCGTTGAGGCCGGCTCTGAGCTGATATCCGGCGCGGACGTTATCGTTCCTGTGCCTTTGGCGGCATTCCGGCTGCTGTCCCGGCGCTTTAATCAGGCACAATTGCTAGCGGCCGAAGTTGGCCGCCGATCCGGCAAACCAGTCTTGGGCCAAGCTCTGAATCGCACCCGGTCAACCGCCCGCCAAATTGGCCTGACGCGGAGGCAACGTGAGCGCAACGTAGCAGGCGCGTTTGCCGTTTCAAACGCCGCCACAGCCGCCATTGCCGGGAAATCGGTCTTGCTGCTGGACGACATTATCACCACCGGAGCAACGGTCTCGGCGGTCACAATGGCCCTGAAAAAGGCGGGCGCTGCCAGGGTTGACGTGCTGGCGCTCGCCATCGTAACCGATGCAGCACTCTGATATGCGACAATGAGCGTTGCAGATTGGCGTCAAAATCGCCAAAATCGCAGCGGCAATCTTGCGCAAGCCTCAAGAACCAGTACCCTTTTGAGTCGCGGCCTCTCACCGCAAAGGACGGTGTTCCGGGATATGCTGAAAATCAAAGTCTATACCGCCGGCAACTGCTGCTACTGCCACATGGCGAAGGATCTCTTGCGCCGGAAAGGCGCTCATTTTGAAGAGGTTGATCTCACCGGTTGCTCCGACAAGCGGGCCGCCCTGTGCCAAAAAGCCGGCGGCCGCAATACGGTTCCGCAGATTTGGATCGGCGACGTCCATGTCGGCGGCTGCGACGATCTCCACGCCCTCGACCGCTCAGGCAAACTCGACGCGCTGTTAGCCAACTAGGGCCACCCTGAACATGCTGGCCCCATCGGACGCCTCTCAGTTTCGCGCCGCACTTGTGCAGATGCGCTCAGGCCGTGACGTGGCTCGCAATGTTCGAGACGCATTGGGGCTCATTCGCGAGGCCGCTGCGACAGGCGCCCAATACATTCAGACGCCGGAAGTCACGACACTGATGGAACTCGAGCGTGACCGGCTGTTGGCTGTTTCTCAGCCCGAGACCGGCAATGAGGCCTTAGCTGCATTCACAGGCTTAGCACATGACCTAAAGATCTGGCTGCACATCGGCTCAATGGGCATCACCGTTGACGGTGGCAAGCTCGCCAACCGGTCGTATCTCATCGCGCCGGACGGGACGATCGCTGCGCGCTACGACAAAATTCATATGTTCGACGTCGATCTTGGAAACGGCGACGTTTATCGCGAAAGCGAGAACTATGCCGCAGGCGGCAAGGCGGTGCTGGGGGCACTTCCCTGGGGCGGACTGGGAATGACCATTTGTTACGACTTGCGGTTTCCAGCGCTGCACCGCGCCCTCGCCAAAGGCGGCGCCAAGTTCATTGCCATTCCAGCCGCCTTCACGCGCGTCACCGGCGCTGCGCACTGGCACACTTTGCTGCGCGCACGCGCCATTGAAACGCAATCATATGTGTTTGCCGCAGCTCAGGGCGGGCTGCACGAAACCGGGCGCGAGACTTTCGGCCATAGCTTGATCGTATCGCCGTGGGGGCAGATCCTGGCCGAAGGCGGCACGGACCCGGGCGTCGTCGTTGCCGACATCGATCTGACGATTATCGATGACGTGCGCCGCAAATTGCCGTCACTGACGCACGACCGCTCGTTTGAACTTGATAAAACCGGCATCAAGGGCAGCTGATGACGATTGAATTCGCGGCTAAGCTTTCGAAATCACGTCGAGCGTGTGTTTGACTGCGCCTTCTAGCCCGGCAATGCGGTAACTCGGCTGAGAATAACCAGCGTCGGTCCAAAAGAAGTGCCCGTCGTGATAGTCCCAAACGCCGCGAACGTGGTTCCAGCGATCCAAAACGACGCCCCCCGTTGGACCGCACGTCGCCGTGAAGCCTCTGAGTTTTAGAGAGTCCTCTAGTTCGAGAGCTTCCATCAATGCTGCATTGTGAACATTCGCGCCCATTACACTCGACCTTACAAAACCCGATCTGCAACAGACGAATGTTTTCTCAGTGCGGCAGCTATGTGCTGCACACTTTCAAAACGCCATTGCGTTGATTGTGATTTGTTTTGAGCCAAAGGCGAGCGGCATTCAACGATTAACGGATATATACGTTACGCCCGCATGAACACGCCAAACCAGTGCGGGCCAGCGGCAATTCAGTCTTTGTTTGCTATGATGGATTGATCGCGGCATTGTCACAGCGCTGACATCGAAAATGCAATAGATCATAGGCTTTTCGGCGCTACTTTTGACTGGGGGTCGCATGCGGATTATATATACGTCTTTAGTATCGATGATCATCGCCATCGCGTTATCAGCACAAGTGGTATCGGCGCAAACAATCTATCCGCTCAACAAAGCCGAAATTCTCAGCGGCAGCCGCTTCGATTTGAAGGTTGAGTTCCCTTCGAGCCCGCCTGCCGCAAACGTTTCCGTAACCATCAACGGCAAGCCAGCTGCAGATGTTTTGGGCCTACCGGCAAATATCGCTGAAGGTGGAGACGGCAAGCCGCTGACTGATTATTGGATACGCGGCGCGAGCCTGAAGGACGCTGGCACCTACATTGTCGAAGCCGAAGCCGCAGGTGCAAAATCGGCGGTTACATGGTCCGTATTTGCAACGCCCGAAGGCCGCAAAGCCCGGAACGTCATTTTGTTTATCGGCGACGGTATGTCGATGGCCCACCGCACCGCGGCACGCATGTTGTCCAAAGGCATCGTCGAAGGCCACTACGGCGGCGAACTTGCGATTGACGATATGCCGTACATGGCACTTGTTTCAACGGCCGGAACCGACTCGATTATTACCGATAGTGCCAACTCGATGTCGGCGTACACGACGGGCCATAAGTCTTGCGTTGGCGCACTCGGGATCTACTGCGCCTCTGGCGATTCAAAATCCGGGCAGCCGCTGGTTGAGAACATCACCGAAATCATCAAGCGCAAAACCAAGCTGGCTATCGGCGTCGTCACCAATACAGAGATCGAGGATGCGACGCCGGCCGCAATGGTCGCGCATACCCGCCAGCGCGGCGACTATGATGACATCGTACGCATGTTGTACGACCACAAGCCCGATGTGATCCTGGGCGGTGGCACAGCGAATTTCCTTCCCAAGTCTGACGTCAACTCGAGACGCCATGACGACGAAGACTATATCGCCAAGTTTAAAGCTGACGGTTACGCGTTCGCCACCACAAATTCTGAGCTCGGCACCGAAGCGGCCAAACCGGCAACTACGTCCCTGCTCGGCCTTTTTAATATGGGCAACATCGACGGCGCGTTGGACCGCATGTTTCTGAAAAAGGGTACCGTCGGTAAGTATCCCGATCAGCCGGACCTGACGGACGAGGTCAAAGCCGCACTCAGCGTTCTGTCACGCCACGACGACGGCTTTATGTTGATGGTCGAATCGGGCCGTATCGACAAGTACAGCCACTCGCTCGACTGGGAACGCGCCGTCTATGACACGGTCATGCTCGACGACGCCGTGCAAGTGGCTAAGGATTTCGCCGCCGACCGCAACGACACGCTGATTATTGTGGTCGCCGATCACGCGCATCCGGTCTCACTCATTGGCACCTACGACGACGATCAGCCGGGCCAGCTGCTGCGCGACAAGCTGATGATCTATGAGAAAGCTGGGTTTCCAAATTATCCGCCTGCATCGGCTGAAGGGTATCCAACGAGCATCGATGTGTCGCGCCGCTTGGCTATGGTTTTTGCGGCCTACCCGGATCATTGCGACACCGGCCGACCACATCTCAGCGGTGAAAACAAGCCGACTGTCCTCGGGCCGGATGGAAAGACGTATGTTGCCAACGAAGACAATTGTCAGCCGACGGCAACGCGCAAGGCCGGTATTCTTCCATTCACACAGGAAAAGGGCGTCCACTCCGGCGACGACGTGATTTTGACGGCACTAGGCCCGGGCGCCGAGCAATTCCATGGCCATATCGAAAATACCCGCGTTTTCCGCGCCATTGCGGCCGCGCTCGGACTAGGCGCGGGGGCCGGGCAATAGAACCTCCGGTAACCATCCTGCACAACCGTACAAACGAGGCAAATTGTCGGTTGCCCAGGGGGGCGGAAGCGGTGCAAACATCATCTTGAAACGGCGGTTACACGCCGCGAACTGGAGATGTTCCTGACGATGGCCTCGACTGTCACCAAGCTCGATCCCGCCGCCCGCCAGCCCGCCCTGTCCGC
>JAYUCQ010000415.1:0-3482 GCA_043740265.1 Hyphomicrobium sp. | reverse complement strand
CGGCGTGACGCTGAATTGGGAAATCATCCGCCTCGGTGTGCCGCGCGACGGCCGCCCGGTTGGCGAAGCGTTGGCGGAAAAGTCATGACCAAACTCGGGAGAGTTCCAAAGCGCACGCACAGCTCAATCGCGGTCCTCATGGGCGGGCTGTCAGCCGAGCGCGAAGTCAGCCTGAGGTCCGGCGCGGCTGTTTCGGACGCACTTCGCGGCGAAGGCTATGTGGTTACCGAAATCGACGTTGGCCGAAACGTTGCCGGTGTGCTCGAAGCCCTCAAGCCCGACGCTTGTTTCAATGCGCTCCACGGCAAGTTCGGCGAAGATGGCTGCGTCCAGGGTATCCTCGAGATGCTGGAAATTCCCTATACGCATTCAGGCGTACTGGCGTCAGCGCTGGCGATGCACAAGGAACGCGCCAAGGACGTGATGAAGCTTGCGGGCGTTCCTGTGGCCGATGCCATGCTGCTGACGCGCGGCGACGCCCTCCATGCCCATCCCATGAAACCGCCCTACGTCGTCAAGCCCGTCGCCGAAGGCTCGAGTGTTGGCGTTGTCATCGTGCCGCCCGATGCCGAACGGCCGCCGAACTCGATCGCGGCTGGCGGCCCACTTGATCAAATCATCATGGCCGAACGGTTTATTGCCGGTCGCGAACTGACCTGTGCGGTCATTGGCGATTTCGTCACTGACGTCATCGAAATCGTACCCCTGATGGGTCTCTCGTTTTACGATTTCGAGGCCAAATACGCCCCGGGCGGCTCAAAGCACGAGATGCCGGCGCAACTTTTACCAGATATTTACCAATCAGTACGCTCCTTAACACTTAAGGCGCATCAGGCTCTGGGTTGCCGCGGCGTATCGCGAGCCGATTTCCGGTTTGACGACACAACCGGCGGCACCGGGGAATTGATCTGCCTCGAAGTGAATACACAGCCGGGCATGACGGGGACGTCCCTCGTGCCTGAGCTGGCGGGGCATGCTGGATGGTCATTTGGCAGCCTCGTCCGATGGATGGTCGAGGACGCGACGTGCAACAGGTAGAAACGGGATCGCGGTTTTGGTGGCGGGCGCTTGATGCGCATTCGCCAGCACTGGTCATGTCTCGTGCGCCTGCCCCTCATTTCAATCCCCGACTCGCGCAAATGTCGGCTGCCACAGTGCCTTCAATGGGCATGACGCTGCATGTGCCGAAAAGTGACCGGCGGCGCAAACAGCGCCAGCATAAATCGAGCCGGGCTGGCTCTGCTTTGATCGTGGCATTCGTTTTTGCGGCTGCCGGTTCAGCTGCTGCTCTTGCCATCGCGCAGCCGGCATTGGCTTTGCGTGACTTGAAAAACCAGGCCAATCGCTATGCAACCCGCGGCCTGATAGCGGCAGGCTTCGGAATTGATCAGGTTTCTCTTTCCGGTCAACGCTACACGCTCGATAGCGACGTATTCGGCGCTCTCGATCTGACCAATGTGACGACTTTTGCCGGCTTGGATACGGCCGCCGCCTTAAAACGCATCGAACGTTTGGCTTGGGTCGATACTGCGCAAATGACGCGTGTATTCCCGGGCGTGCTCAACGTCGAGATTAAGGAACGTATTCCGGCGGCGATCTGGGACAGAGGCGGATCAAACTATTTAATCGACGCGACAGGACGCACGCTCGGACCGGTTCCGGCTGTCAACGGCTGGGAACTGCCGCGCTTAGCTGGCGAAGGTGCCAACGTTGATGCGGCGTTGATTTTGACGGCAATCGCTCGTCATAAGGACATTGAAGGCCAAGTCAGCTATGCCGAGCGCATAGCCGAAAGGCGCTGGCGCGTTGTATTGAAAAACGGTTCGCGCATCGAGCTGGCTGCAGACCGCGAAGTCGAGGGGCTCGACCAGGTTGCGTCAAACACCACACTGCGCGGCGCGCTGACAGACGCGGCTGAAATTGTCGATGTGAGAACCGCTGGCCGCGCGGTCATACGCCCGGTCGTGACGGCCGCCACAGCGAGACTGGCGACTGCTAAAACCTCACTGGTGCAATCGCCATGAGAGGACAAAATACCGGCGACCGGCGCGGTCAGGACATCTTCGGAATTCTCGACATCGGCACCAGCAAGGTCGCGGCTGCGGTAGTCGTTGCCAGCCCTGGTGCCCCGCCAAGTATTGTTGGGCTTGGACTGCAACGATCAAAAGGCGTCAAAGCCGGCGTACTCACCGATCTCGATGAAGCCGAAATGGCGGTTCGCAGTGCCATCAGCCAGGCCGAGCGTGCTGCAGGCGTCACCCTGGATAGCGTCAGCGTCACTGTTTCGTGCGGCCGCATCAAATCCACGCATTTTGCGGCCAACGCTGATATTGCGAGCGGTGTGGTCAATGAAGTCGACATTGACAAGATGCTGGACGGCGGCCGGGCCTACGCCGAACGCGACGGCCGCACGTTGCTGCACATGAACCGCCTTGGGTTCCGGCTTGACGGCGCTGAGGGCGTTCGCGATCCGCGCGGGCTGGCAGCCCGGCATTTGACAGCTCATCTGCACGCCGTCACCGCCGACGAGGCGCCGCTGCGCAATCTGTTGCTGCTGATTGAGCGCTGCTATCTCGGTTGCGATGGGCTTGTGGCAACCCCCTATGCCAGTGCACTTGCAACGACAACTGAGGAAGAGCGGGCGGTTGGCGTAACGTGCATCGACTTCGGCGCGGGAACGACGTCGATTTCGATGTTTGCCGATGGCCTGTTTGCCGGTGCCGAGGTCATTCCCGTCGGCTCGCAGCACATCACCTTCGATATTGCCAAAACGTTGCAGACGCCACTCAGCGAAGCCGAGCGAATCAAAACACTTTATGGCACACTCGTCTCTGCCCAGTCGGACGAACACGAGTCGTTTTCCTATCCCTTGACCGGAGACGATGACGGCGCGTCGTACCAGACAACGAAGGCGCGGCTCACGGACATCATTCGTCCCCGCGTTGCCCAGATCCTAGGTCTTGCGTGCGAGCGCCTGGCCCAGAACGGTGCCAGCGCGTACGCGGGAGACAAGGTGGTCCTAACGGGAGGCGCGAGCCAGCTCTTGGGGTATTCCGAATTTACAGCCAACGCTTTGGGCCGTCCGGTGCGGTTGGGCCGGCCGAGTGCCATGGCGGGGTTACCCGATAGCATTACGGGTCCGCAATTTGCGGCGCTGGCAGGTCTTTGTCATGCCGCTCGTCAATCGGCTGGCGAACTTGGCGGCCGCCGAGAACGGGAAGGGACCCAGGGGTATCTCGGCCGTGTTGGGTCATGGTTGAGGGCCGGGTTCTAGCGTTCGCATCGCGTCCTGTAAGCGTTTGTCCGTCAGTGTTGTGTTGTGTGCGTTTCACGGCAACGGCCCCGGTGACATTTCACCGCCGGCGGCAGCAACGGCTACACTCGAGGACGCCATGAGCATCAAATTGCAACTGCCGAATTTAATCGACGTCAAGCCGCGCCTCACGGTCGTCGGTGTCGGCGGCGCCGGATGCAATGCCGTC
>JAYUCQ010000414.1:0-8461 GCA_043740265.1 Hyphomicrobium sp. | reverse complement strand
CCTATTGAGGCGCAACGTGTTGCAGGCCGCTGAATCATTTTCAATCAGACCGGCATGCTCAAAACCAGCCATCTCAAGACCAAGCGCTTGCCCACCTGCTGCCGCGCCAGCGCCTGCCCCCGAAGCCGTTTCGGTACCGGGGCCCGTCATCGCTCCAGCATCACAACCAGAAGCCCCGGCGCAAATCGCCGCCGCAGCCACAGCAGCTCCCATCGACGTCTTCAAGGTCAAGCACGTCATCGTGGCTCCGCGCCAGGGTCCAATGCGGCCCGCCCCGAGCCCGGACGAAACAACCGACATGTCGCCGGAAGATATCCTCAACGATATGCGTGCGAACGAAAGCCCATCGGGCCGAACGCCCGAGGTTGGACCGATCAAAGCGTCTACAGCCGGCGCAGCGGCACCTGCCGACGTGCTGGCGCAAACCTTTGCCGATGGCGGCGCGCCGCGCATCAGCGAAACGCCAGCGAACGCAACAATCGTCAGCGAAACAATCATTCCGAAAATGACCCCCACTCCGGCGATGATTGCGACGCCGGTTTCTATTGCCACCCGCTTGCCGTCGCCGCTCGATGATAAAATCGCCATGCTTGGCGCCCGCGACGCTGATCCCTCGCAGAGCCCTTCAGCCAAAGTTGAAAGCACAGCACCAGTCGCAACGGCTCCCGCTGTTGTCGCGGCGGCCCCCATTGCACCCGTCATCAAGGTCATGGCCCCTCGCCCAATCGCCGCGCCAAAACGGATCGCAGCCGCGGCACCTGTGCCGCGCGCGATCGCTCCGCCGCTTCCGGCCGAACGAGGCCGCGCGCCGTCATCGTTGCAGGCTCAAGCGGCACAATTGCCCCCGCCCGCGACGGGCCGCGTGGCAACGCTCCAGCCAGCCATGGCACTCGCTGCCAGTTCCGCAAACTATGAGATTCAAATCGGGGCCTACGGCTCGATCGACGACGCCCAGCAAGCTTTGACGGCAGCTCAGGCCCGCGCCGCCCGTCTGCTCGCCGGGCACGCGTCCGTTACGCACCCGGTCCAAACCGCAGGCCGGCAAATGTTTCGCGCCCGCTTTTCCGGTTTTGACGCAGCGCGCGCTGCAACCACCTGCACCGAGCTGCGCCGCTCTGGGCTCGATTGCTTCGTCATGACGGCGAACTAGGCGGCGGTCTCCCTGCCTTTCTGCGCTGCTTATGGTTGCTGTTAACCGTGTTGCGTGCGCGGGCATTAATGTTGGTACGCGGATTGCATCGCCCGGCCCAGAGTTTCCCAAACCAGGAGCGCGACCCGCATGTTCAACAAGAAATCCGACACCGACTACGGCAGCTACACGCCGTCTGACACATCGCATGCGTCTGCGACGGCAGCTCTGGCCCCGTCGGTCTATGCCAACACGGCAGATGCCAACTATTCGATCATCAACGAATGGCTGGTGATGCGCGGCGACCTCGAAAGCGAAGCCGACATTCTCGTCAAGGGCAAGATCTACGGCAACGTCAAGTGCAAGATGCTGATCGTCGATACCGGCGCGCTCATCGAAGGCGGCATCGAAGCCGATGAAGTCGTCGTCCGCGGTGCAACCAAGGGCATCATGCTGACTAAGAAGGTCCGGTTTGAAAAGACCGCAGAAGTGGATAGCGAAATTCATCACCAGACATTTTCGGCTGAAGAAGGCGCCAGGATTCGCGGCGCATTGAAGTTCAGCGATGATCCGCACGGTTCAAAGGTGCGTGCGCTTAAGGGCGTTGCCACAGAGTCGACGCATTAACTCAACGCACTCACGTTTTCCGGATCCTGAATGTGAACGGCGCGGTGGCAACATCGCGCTGCTCTTTTTTGCGCGGTGCTCCGTTCCCGGCGGCCGGCTCGAGGAACGAGAGTCGCCGGGGACAAACAAAAAAGGCGGCTAGAGCATTCAGCTCCCGCCACCCACACTTCCGACCATACAAATAACTTAGCACAGGAGCGTCACGCTGTCGAGCAAAACCTATGGTTACCGTTATAAAATGCATTCATTCTGTTTGCGAAGTTATCCCCGCGCGTTCCGGCCGGCTCGACGAAGGAGAGTCGGAACGCGCCAACAAAAGAGTGCACCTCACCGGTCAATGTGCGTCAAAATCCGCGAGCGCGATTCAGGCAGCGTTTCGCCGCGCGGAAGCAGCACACGCGTTTCCAGAAAATGTCCGGTGAGCAACAGGCCTTCGCGAACATCCTGCGTCGTCACCATGCCGGCGCGCTGCTTCGTTAGAAATTGCGGCAGCGCCAGCATGCGATCACGATAAGGCTCCCCCGCCGACGCAGATACCGCGCGGCCGGACTTCGGCGACACATAGATCAACTGATCGTTCGAGCCCGTGGACGCGCATTGCGACAGATCAAGACCGAAACCCAATTCTTGCAGCAAAGCCAGTTCCCAGCGCACCAGCAGCGCCGGCCACACCGTCACGTCATCGAGAAAGCCCAACACGAATAGGGTAATTTCATAGAGGTTCGGGTGCGGATCGCGTTCGGGCAGCAAGCGGGTCAACGTCGTCAACGTCAACAGCGCCGATAACGCCGCATCGTTCTCCATCGATTCCGCTGCAAAGCCACGGCGCAATTCAAGGCTGACGTGCCCCAGCTGATCGGCAAGCCGCGCCTTCCACGTGGCGTCAACGTGATTGCCGGTTTGCAAAACGGGCCGCAATTTGCGCGACCGGCCGCCGTGCACCAGCCCTAGGTGGCGGCCATGATTGCGCGTCCACAGTTCCACTACGGCTGCGGTTTCGCCGTGCGGGCGGACGGACAGAATGATGGCTTCATCGGACCAGTGCATGGGGTGTCTGTAAAAAATCATCGCCTTAAGAGTCGTCAGCGTAGCACTCTTATCCCATTCGTCATCCCCGCGAAGGCGGGGACCCGTCCAAGCTTGCAAATTGAGTTCAAACGAGACTTGACCGGACTGCAGCCTGCAATACCTACGGCAGCGTCGCTAACGCGACGCCGGGATGACGTCAGAAGGCGTTAGATCCCAACCTTCGGCCGCAGCGGTTCAAATCCCTTGCCCGGCGTCTGATTGATCATACACGGCCGGCCAATCGCGACGCACTCGAACGCAGAGCCCTTCGGATAGCACTGTAGCGACTTATCGTAGGCCAAGCGCCAGGCATTGAACCCCTGGCCGAATTTCAGCGCACCGGTCTGCCATTGCTCGATGGCTTTGATCTTGGCATTGAGTTCCGTGTCACCGGCCGCAATCTCGCTTGAAATGATATCCCGGCACTCGCGCACCGCGGCAGTGGCCGGAGACATGGCGGCAGCAGCGAAAAGCACAACAAGACTGAGGCGGACCCATCCCATCCGCCGATCACGCCCTATTCCTTTGGAAACTGCAAGCCCATTTCGCGGTAGCGTTCGGGATCACTGCCCCAATTGCTGCGAACTTTGACGAACAGAAACAGATGCACCTTGTGATCGGCAATTTCTTCGATGCCGCGGCGCGCTTCCATCGAGATCTGTTTGATTGTTGCGCCGCCCTTACCGAGCACGATACTTTTCTGGCCGTCGCGTTCGACAAAAATCGTCTGCTCGATGCGGGCTGAGCCGTCTTTCAAGGTTTTCCAGTCCGTCGTCTCCACCGTCGTCGAATACGGCAGCTCCTCGTGCAGCCAATGATAAATCCGCTCGCGCGTGATCTCAGCGGCCAGCAACCGCAACGGCATGTCGGTGACGTCATCGGCAGCGTAGTGCCAAGGGCCGAGCGGCATTGTTTTGGCAAGATGTGATTTGAGGTCCGCGACGCCCGTGCCATCCAAGGCCGAAATCATGAACACGTGATCGAAGGTCATGAGTTTCGACATGTGCTGCGTCAAGGCGAGCAGCTTTTCTTTCTCCTCGACGCGATCGACCTTATTCAAAACGGCAATGCGCGGCATGCGGGCATTTTTCAAGCGCTCGATGATTTTCGCCGTGTCGTCATCAATGCCCTTCGCAGCGTCGATCAGCAGCACGACTGCATCGGCGTCTTCAGCTCCGCCCCACGCCGCATCGACCATGGCGCGATCCAGCCGCCGCGTCGGATTAAAAATTCCGGGCGTGTCGATGAAAACGAGCTGGCTGTTGCCTTCCAGCGCAATGCCGCGCACCGGCACGCGTGTCGTTTGCACCTTGTGTGAAACGATGGAGACTTTGACTCCAACGAGCGCGTTGACCAGCGTTGACTTGCCAGCGTTCGTCGCGCCGAGAATGGCGATGAAGCCGCAGCGCGTATCACTGCTGCCTGCTGCAGCACCCGTCGCGGCTGGCACTGTGGTCTCAACCATCGGACATCAATCCTCGAACACCTTCACGTTGCAACAAGGCGGTGGCCGCTTCCTGCTCGGCGATGCGCTTCGAAGCGCCTTCGCCCTGGGCCGGTGACTTACCGCTGATGAAAACCTCGGCTGTAAAATGCGGCGCGTGGTCGGGGCCCTTGCGCGCCACAACGGTATATTTTGGCAGCGCCAAGCCCTGGCCTTGCGCCCATTCCTGCAACGCCGACTTGGCGTCCACTGCGACTTCCGGCACCGGTTCAGATTGCGCCTTCCAAAGCTTGCGCACAACGTTACGCGCTTTATCAAAGCCGCCGTCAAGAAACACCGCGCCAAGCACGGCTTCCGCGGCATCTGCCAGAATGGTCATTTTCTCGCGGCCGCCGCTATCGGCTTCGCTGTCCGACAAAATCAGATGCTCGCCAAGACCTATGGCGCGCGAGACCTTGGCACAGGCTTCGCCCCGCACGAGGCGGTTGTAGCGCCGCGCCAGCTCGCCTTCGGTGGCGTCCGGATATTGTTCGTTCAACACCTCAGCGATGGCGAGACCGAGCACGCGATCGCCGATGAACTCGAGGCGCTCGTTGTCGCTGCGCTCAATTTTGCCACCGCGCACGCTGGCATGCGTCAAGGCACGTTCCAGCAGCGCCACGTCTTTGAAACGGTGGCCGAGTTTGGTCTCGAGGTCTTTGAACTTGCGCGGGCGTAGCATGGGAATCTTCAATGTCGGGATCAACGCACCAGATTGAAGAACCGGCTCCATCGGATGTCAAACGGCCATGTCCAGGGCGACCACCACCTTAGCGCATCCGGCTCATCGACAGCTGCGGAAAAGAAGATGATTTCGGCCCGTCCGACGAAGTTCTCAAGCGGCACATAACCAACGCCCGATTCATCCTGAACGCGGCTGTCCGTCGAATTGTCGCGGTTGTCGCCCATCATGAAGTAATGCCCGGCCGGTACCTTGTAGGGTGCCGTATTATCCAGCGGCCCGTCGGGGAGACTGTCGAGAACCTTGTATTTGACGCCGTTCGGCAGCGTTTCCTCGAAGACCGGGATCGTCCGCTGCCGGGCCGTCTGCTCGCCGCGCGTGACGAAATCGCCGTCAGGCACCTTTGGAATAGCTGTGCCGTTAATGAACAGCTGCCCCTTGCGCATCTGGATTTCGTCGCCCGGCAAGCCAATGACGCGCTTAATGAAGTCGATCGAGGGCTCGTTTGGCTTGCGGAAAACAGCGACATCGCCGCGCTTGGGCTCAGCTGCAAGCACACGTCCACCAAAGAGATCAAAGCTGCCAGGAAACGAATACTTGGAGTAGCCGTAGGAAAGCTTGGAAACAAAGATATAATCGCCAATCAGCAAGGTTTCCTTCATCGAGCCCGAGGGTATATTGAAGGGCTGATAGAAGAACACGCGGACAAACATAGCGATTGCGAGCGCTTCGGCCACGATGACTGCTGTTTCCACCAGTCCCGACTTCGCCGACTTCAAACCAACGCTCATATAGGGCTCCCTCGGCGGCCCTCAGGCGCATGTGGCCGGGTCCGGATGTAAGACCGCGTGGCTATAGCGAGTTTGCCCTGTCCCCGCAATCGGACGCTAAGGCGCGGGCCGCGTGCGATTTCCCTGGCCCCATTTCTGCACTCTATGGGCAGCGGGGACCGGCCATTTTACTCGGTTTGAGCGCTATCTACCCCCTCCGGTCATCTTTCGTCGGCACAGCCGAGATAATCACCACGGCTTCGGCCAGCGGGTATTCGTCGGTCAGCGTCAGGTCGATGCGGGCGGTGTGGCCCTCGGGCGTGAGCCGGGCGAGCGTTGCGGCGGCACCGCCCGTCAATTTGAACGTTGGCCGCCCGGTGGGTGAATTGACGACGCCGATATCTGAAAAATGCACGCCAAAGCGGAAGCCCGTACCCAGCGCCTTGGTCATGGCTTCCTTGGCGGCGAAACGCTTGGCCAGCGTGCGGGCCGGATGGGCGCGCGAGAAAGCCTTACGGCGTTCTTCGGCCGTGAAAACTTTTGCGAGAAAACGGTCGCCGAAACGCTCGAGCGTCTTTTCAATGCGGCGAATATCGCAAATGTCGTTGCCGATGCCCAGGATCATTGGAGGATCATAGCTTGGCCTTCGCGGATCGCGACGGCGCGGTTCCATTGCGGGCTTCGTCCATCAGCGTCCGCATGCGGCGGACGGCATGCGACAGCCCGCCGAAAATGGCTTCGCCAATCAGGAAGTGGCCGATGTTGAGTTCGACGATTTCAGGCATGCGGGCGAAAGGCGCAACCGTGTTGTAGGTCAGTCCGTGGCCGGCGTGAACTTCGATGCCGAGTGCGTGAGCAGCAGCTGCGGCCTTGGCGTGACGTTCGATTTCGCGGGCAACTCCCGCCGCATTATTGTCGAGCGCCAGGTGGCAGTATTTTCCGGTGTGCAATTCGACGATGTCGGCCTTGATCTTGCCCGCGGCTTCGATGGTTTTCATATCCGGCTCGATAAACAGCGAAACGCGGATGCCGGCGTCCTGCAGCTTCGCGACATAGGGTTTCAATGCTTTCAATCCGCCGATGACGTCGAGCCCACCTTCGGTGGTGCGTTCCTCGCGCTTTTCAGGAACCAAACAGCAGGCGTTCGGAATATGCCGCAAGGCAATCGTTTGCATCTCAGCCGTCGCTGCCATTTCAAGATTAAGCGGCCGCGTGATCTCGGTCTTGAGACGCGCAATGTCCGTATCGGAAATATGACGGCGGTCTTCCCGCAAATGCGCCGTAATACCGTCGGCGCCACCTTCGATCGCCAGGTGGGCCGCGCGCAGCGGATCGGGGTGAATGCCACCGCGGGCATTGCGCAGCGTCGCCACGTGATCGATGTTGACACCAAGGCGGAGGGCTGCGGCTTTTGGATGAGACATGCGAGACGGGGACCTTGAAGGAACGATGAGCGCGGAGCGCGGCGGCTAAACTGCCGTCCTAGCGATTAAGATATGCGCTGGCAGCTACCGCAAGCAAGCTGAACTATAAAAAGTTGGTCAATAGAACTGCTACTCAAACAACCGCTCGACCTTCGCAACCGTCAGCCGGACGCGAAGTCCCTCAATAATGCGGTTCAGGTGCATCAAATCGAATACTTCTATTTCGATGTTCATGACTGTAAAGTCGGCGGCGCGCCGCGCCATTTGCAAGCTGTCGATATTGCCGCCGGTCTCGCCGATGATTTTGGCAATCTCAGCCAGTGTGCCGGGCGCATTGACGGCGGTGACGCTGATGCGGGCCGGAAACCGTCGCGCATTTTCGGTTTCCACATCCCAGGTGACATCGATCCAATCCTGCTGTTCGAACTCTTTTAAGCGCGGGGAATGAATCTGGAAAATGCGAATGCCCTCGCCCGGCGACATGACGCCGATGATGCGGTCGCCCGGAACCGCGCCGCCGGGTTCAAACAGCACAGGCAAATCATTGTTAGCGCCGCGAATGGAGATGGCTGAGTTTGTGGCGCCGTCATCACCGTCCCCGGCGCGGAACTTGAGGCTTGTCACTTTCTCGATATTGAACCAGCCGTCTTGATCCTTGGCCCGGCCGAAGCGCCGCGAAGGCTTATAGCTTGGCGGCGTTTGTGCCGCTTCGATGGCCGGCGCCAACGCGGTCGCAACCTCCTGCAGCTGGATGTCGTGCCGCCCCACAGCCGCGAGCAAATCCTCAGCGGTCTTGAGCGAGAACTTCGGTGCGGCGGCTTTCACCTTGTCTTCGACGTAATCGATGCCGCCGCTCGCAAGCGTGGACGAGAGAAGCTGACGGCCAAGCTCGACATAGCGGCGCTTTTCGGCTTCGCGGGCGGCGCGGCGGATGGCGGCCCGCGCCCGGCCCGTGACGGCGAAGGCTTCCCAGGCGGCCGGTCTGATGTGGCCTTTCGAGGTTTCCACGACAACTTCATCGCCGTTGCGCAAGCGCGTATCGATCGGCACATGACGGCCGTTGATGAAGGCGGCGACGGCTTCATTGCCGATGTCGGTGTGGACGGCGTAAGCAAAATCGAGAGGCGTTGCACCGCGCGGCAAGGCAATCAGGCGGCCCTTGGGCGTGAAGCAGAATACCTGATCCTGAAACAGTTCGAGCTTCGTGTGCTCAAGAAACTCTTCCGGATTTTCAGCTTCGAGCAGCGTGCCGATCATGACGCGCAGACGGCCAAACGG
>JAYUCQ010000413.1:0-3490 GCA_043740265.1 Hyphomicrobium sp. | reverse complement strand
CGAGAAATGCTTTCAATTGAAACTATTGGATTTACGGGCGCTTTAGAGAGCTGTGCAACACTAACCATCTTTGGATCGGGAGACCGGCAAGGAACCGTTATCCCGGAAATGGGTGGTCTGTAGATGCTTACGAATTTCGCCGAAGCAGAAATCGTCGATCCGGCCCTCGCTGCGTGTGAGGCCTTGCAGGTCGCGCCCATCGATTTGAAGCATCTGCGCCGCTACACCATGGGCAATATCGAGCTGGAAAAGGAAATCCTCGGTCTATTTCTCGGTCAGCTGCCAGAGACGATCCGGTCGTTAACTGAGGCCGCCACCGAGCGGGAATGGCATGTTGCGGCCCACACTTTGAAAGGTTCTGGCCGTGCGGTTGGGGCCTGGCGTGTCGCCCGCCTCGCAGAACATGCCGAACGTCAGTTGAACGTGATGAACCGCCCGGCGTGCCGGGAAGCTATCGCCCGCATCGAGACCGCGGCTGAAGAAGCCCGGGTCTTTATCACGGCGACGTACGCCGCAGCTTAATTGACCCTCACGGGCCACATGCGGCATTGGGGCTAAGCTGCCGCCTCGCATAATTCAGCCAAGTGCTTGAAATCACCAGTTCCGCTCGTTAAGTCAGCGCTGGGTTTTTGATCCGTGATGGGGTTCGGTCCGTTGAGGATTGAGGACCGCAAAACGGCGGCACGAGGACAAGCGCAGACGATGGCAAAGATCACGTTTATTCAGCCGGATGGCACTAGCCAGACCGTCAACGCCGAGCCCGGCTTGACGGTCATGGAAGCCGCCAAACTCAACAGCATCGATGGGATCGAGGCCGAGTGCGGCGGCGCCTGCGCCTGCGCCACCTGCCACGTGTTCGTTGACGACGCCTGGCGCGCTGCCACCGGCAAGCCGGCCGAAATGGAAGAAGACATGCTGGATTTCGCCTTCGATGTGCGTGAAGGCAGCCGCTTGGCCTGCCAGATCAAGGTCACGGACGCGCTCGACGGCCTCATCGTCCGCGTTCCTGAAAAGCAATTCTAGACAGCGGTCTAGTATCTGGCGCCGCTGGCATTTAGTCTCAGCGGCGACGCGCGAAGGCACACCTCTGCTATGACTGTCATGACATCACATACACCTGCAATGCAATCCGGCACGATCGAGACGGACGTCGTCATTATCGGCGCTGGTCCGTGCGGATTGTTTGCTGTTTTTGAACTCGGCCTTCTCGATCTCAAGGCGCACGTGGTCGATATTCTCGATCGTCCCGGCGGACAGTGCGCTGAGCTCTATCCGGAAAAGCCGATCTACGATGTGCCAGCCTTGCCCATCGTCACCGGCCAAGAACTGACAGAACGTTTGATGGATCAGATCAAACCGTTCAATCCTGAATTTCATTTCAACGAACGCATCGACCAACTCTCGCGCGAAGCCGACGGCCGATTCCGGTTGGTCAGTGACCAAGGCACGGAATTTCTGACAAAGGTTGTCGTCATTGCTGCCGGCGGCGGATCGTTTACGCCCAAGCGCCCGCCGTTAGATGGCATCGAAGCCTATGAGGGATCGTCGGTTTTCTACTCCGTCCGTAAGATTGAAATGATGCGCGGCCGCGATATCGTCATCGTCGGCGGTGGTGATAGCGCGCTTGATTGGACGCTCAATCTGCAGCCCGTTGCCAAAAGCCTGACACTTATTCATCGTCGCGACGAATTCCGTGCCGCACCGCATTCGGTTGAAAAAATGCGGGCGATGGTGGCAGAGGGAAGTGTCCGGCTTGCCATTGGTCAGGTGACGAAACTGCAAGGCGCGGACGGCAAACTGTCATCGCTTGTTGTGAAGACCGCGCAGGGTGAAGAAACGCTTGCCTGCGACGCGTTGCTGCCGTTCTTCGGCTTGACCATGAAGCTTGGCCCGGTTGCAAACTGGGGTCTCAATCTTCACGAGAACCTGGTCCCCGTCGATACCGAGCGATTTGAATCGAGCGAAAAAGGCATTTTCGCCATTGGCGATATCAACCACTATCCCGGCAAGTTGAAGCTGATTTTGTCGGGCTTCCACGAGGCAGCGCTGATGGCGCAGGCCGCCAACAAAATCGTCAATCCGGGTAAAAAAGTGATTTTCCAATATACGACATCATCGTCGAGCCTGCAGAAGAAGCTCGGCGTCAAGTAGACAGTCGCGTCTCGAAAATTCAAAACGTCAGCGCGTAACTTTTCGACAAGATGCGGCGCAGCGATTGCGGCATGGCGCTGATCGCATGTTTGGCGCGGCTGCGAAGGAGACCAAGATACAAACGCGAATATGTGAAGCCTGCGAGGCTCAGCGGCTTCACCCAATCATAGACGTCGGATGTGTCATCAGCCCAATCGAGCTTGTAGGGATCGCCGGGGGCCAGCATGTCGTAAACGCCGATGTTATCGGCATAGCCATCGCGCAGGCTCTTTTCCATCAACAGCACGCCGGCACCCGATTTCTCGAATTTCAAGCTGTAGACGATGACATGCATCGCCAGGCGGCCCTTGCAGGTGAAGGAGACTTCGAGGGCTGCCGGTTCGCCGTTCGACTTCAGCACCGAGACGATGCAGTTCGTTGTTTTGTCTTTGCCGGCAGCAGCGTCGGCAAAGAAGCGGGCCATGCGGGCGTCAGAAATCGCGTGCGAGACGAGACCGCGATGGCGCAGCCACGCGGATTTGAGTTCTAAGGCTTTGACGGCAAGTGCGCTCGCTTCAGGGCCGCCAGAGTGGCGCTCGAAAACCATTGGCCCATGCTCTTGCAAGCGGCGGGCAAGGCGGCGGCGATTGCGGCGCGTATGTCCGCTGAAGCGCTCTTCGTATTTCGCAAACGACGGCGCGCTGGCAAGATCGAGGTACGGCGCCTTTTGACGATCCGTGATGCGCGCGCCAATTTCATCCATCAAGGGTGCGACGGCGGCATCGGAGCGGACGCGGCGCAGGCGGACGACATCACCTTTGGCGTGGTCGTTCAGAAACGCCCAGCCGGCGCGCATGACGTCGACCGCGTCGGCAACATCGTCGACAATTACGTCGCCATACTGGCTGACAGGTTCGCCCATCCAGAAGATCTGCGTGATGCCGCGCACGCGCTCGGCCACCAGCGGCCAGATCATTATCAGTTTGCCGTCGCGGCGGCCGGTGATAACCGACAGTTTCAGACCGTCGATGCCGCCGGGCGCGCCCGACAGATAATGATTGGCCCAGTGCCAGTTCCAATTGAAAGTCTGGAAGACTTGGGTTGGCCGGCCGGCGCGATCGAACAGATCATTCCAATCGGTTTCAAGCGCGTCAAAATCCGCACGATTGGTGACGAGCGCGAAGTCGACGGCCACAGCGGCGCGTGACCGCGTTGCAGAGCGCGCCGGAGCGCCGGGAGCGAACGGTTCAAACGAACGGGCTTGGGCAATCATCATGCTCTCACGCTCATAAATCCTATCGGGCCAAGGCGGCCGTTAGGGCTATGAAAGCAAGCGTTATGCCATGGTTACGATTACCAG
>JAYUCQ010000412.1:0-3492 GCA_043740265.1 Hyphomicrobium sp. | reverse complement strand
GGGGATCGAGCCAGATGTGGCCATCTTTGGCGCCATCTTTTTCTTCGGCTTCGTCGTGGTCATCATGACCGTCATGGCCAGCGTCGTGATGCTCATGTTTTTCGAAGGTATCGCCTTGGCGCTGCGGCAGAACAATCATGCCAAGCGTATCAATCAGCGAAATGACTTTTACCGTTTGCGGCAGCGCTTCCGTCAATTTGCGCGTGAATGGCTCCATGCTGTCCGAAATGCGGATAAAAACATCAGCGTCATTGATGGCGCGCGCCGCTGATAGTTTCAACGTGAAGGTATGCGGTGACGCCGCACCATCAACGATGAGCGTGGGCGTTCCAACGCCCTGCATCACTTGCGAAACAAGGGAATGGACCGGCTTCAGCGTCACCACGACTCGCGGCTCCGCCGCAACGGCAAAACCAGTACCGGGGGCAAACATCAGACAAGCCAGTAACCCGGCAAGTGGCAAAATTTTTCGCATCAACACATTCCAATGAACACGGGCCAACGAATACGGGCCAACGAATACGGGCTCATAAACTGCCAGCCGAGTGACCACTGGTTC
Source organism: Hyphomicrobium sp. (assembly GCA_043740265.1). Taxonomy (GTDB): domain Bacteria; phylum Pseudomonadota; class Alphaproteobacteria; order Rhizobiales; family Hyphomicrobiaceae; genus Hyphomicrobium_B. The sequence continues at coordinate 2,933 of JAYUCQ010000412.1, read as the reverse complement.
TATGCACCCCCGCGCTTTTGCTCAACTGGCCGCGGCCCGTCCGACGCGCCGCCGATAGTGCCCCATTTTGATACACGGATTAACCAGCTCTTCAAACTTGGCGCGCAGCGGCGAAACATTCGGCTAGTTTTGACTTGGTGGTGAATGACCGCCGGGAGATTAAGATGTTGCATATGCGCCGCTACGCGAGCCTTGTTTGTGCATTGGTCCTGTCGGCCATTCCGCACGCGGACGGCCGGGCGGCTATCGATCCTTCGGCACCCGTCCCGCATCTTGGCAACATGCAGCTCGTCGTCATGGAAGCTGATGGCTGCATTTATTGCGGCATCTTCCGCCGTGACGTGCTGCCGTCCTACGAAGTCTCGGAGCGCGGCAAAGACGTGCCGGTTCGTTTCGTCGACGTCAACGATGTCGACAAAGCCGGCATCGATCTGCAGTCACCTATCGATATCCTGCCAACGTTTGTGATCGTCAAAGACAACCACGAGATCGGCCGCATTCCCGGCTACGTCGGGCCTGAAGACTTCTTCCACGCGATCAGCTACTTGCTGTCTTCAACTTTGTAGGCTGCTGCACCCGATTGAGGCAGTCACAAACGCAAGACGCCCCGCACCCCGCCCAGCACCACTCATTGCAACGCAGCAAGATGCGGTTTAGCCGATGCTGCCGACAATAGCTGATGCCTTAAGCCGTGGACCAATTAAGATCTTTCAACAGACCTTATCGCTTTTTGCCGGCAAAACCTTAAGATCGCCTGGCGGAAAGCCCTCAGCCGCTACTTTCCATTGGCCAGGACGCACCACCAACGTCACCCACGGAGAAGCCTCATGAGCGAAGATTACAACGCCGATGTCAAACGCTACCAGCCGAACGCCAATCCAAAGGCCGTCGCCGGCATTGTCAAACATCTCGGCATTGCTTTGAAAAGCAAAGACGCGTCGCTGGTTTCGTGCTCGAGCAAAGATGAGCTGGCCCGCGTCCGTGATAGCTGGATGAAAAAGAAACTGGCGTTGACCGACGAGGACGCCAAACTCGACAAGGCGATCGCAGAGGTCTGCGCCGTGATGAATGCCGACAAAAACAAAAACCGCGTGACGTTCTATTACCTGCTGGCCGAGAAATACGGCAAGCTCGCCGCAGTTGGCGGCTAACAGCCAAGGTTGGTCTGCGGTAATGGCGGGCGCGGCAGCGGATCAACGACACATTCCGCCGTTTGCGCCGCCGTCCGCCCTCCGCATTTCCGGCCTCCTCCCGTCGCAAGCGCCCAATAGACCATCGCTGGGCCATCGGTCTCTTCCGTTTCCGGGTGCGATGCACTATGGATATGCTTGTGAATTTCGAGTTTAAGTTGCAAGGATGAGACTTGGCCCATGAACGCGCCCACGCTGAATGATCTTCGAGGTGCCGGCGGCCGTGATCCGACCGACGAGAAAATGGATCAGGTGCGCGAGATCCTGGTCGGCGACTCGGTGCGCCGCATGGAATCGCGGGTGGCATTCCTCGAGACACGCATGAACGACTTCGAGGTCAGCATCGGCCGCCAGCTTGATGCACTCGAAGCCCGGATCGAAGCCCTGGCGGGCAGCGCTGAAGGCGAACGCCGGGTTACGTTTGAAGCACTCGCCAGCAGCGTTTCCAGCCTTAGCGAACAAATCCGCCGTATCTCGCGCGGTTAGCATCGCATCACGTCAGCGTATCTCAGAGTACCCAGAAAAAAATCATGTCGCAGAGCGTCGATCGTCTCAAACAACTGCTTTTCGACAACGAAGCCCAGGCCCTCAGTGACCTGGCAAAGCGCATTGAGGGCATTGCAGAAACCGATACGAAGGCGCGCGATGCGCTCGCCCAACGCATCGATAGCGTGGCGGAAATAAATACCAAAGCACGCGACGAACTCAAGCGTGCGGTCGATGAAGTTTACTCGCGTGCCGGCAACGCCGAGCGCATGACGGCCAGCGTCTCAGAGGTTCTCAACGAAGCCCTGCGCCGTGCTGAAGTCAGCAAGCACCTCGAATTGACGCAAACCATTGCGCCGCTTGTCGTGACAACAATCAAGACCGAGTTGCGCAACAGCCAGGACGAAATGGTGGAAGCGCTTTACCCGATTACCGGCCGCTTGGTGAAAGCCTACGTCGCCAGCGCCATGAAAGACCTGTCCGACGAAATGAACCGCCGGCTCGAACAAAACCCGGTGATGCTGCGTCTGCAGAGTCTCGCGACCGGAAAATCGGTCGGCGAACTGGCGCTTGCGGGCACGCACACCTTCGATATCAAAGAACTCTACCTGATACGGCGCGGCAGTGGCGAACTTGTCGCCCGTTGGCCCGACAGTCCAGCTAGCGGCCGCGACCACGCCATGAGCGGCGTGCTGGCAGCCGTCAACGAATTTGCCAACGAGGCCTTCTCCGCCGATCAATCAAGCCTGCGCCAAATCGATTTGGGTGACGAGGAAGTCTACTTGCGCGGATCACCTATTTACCTGTTGGCGGCACGCTGTTCTGGCCGTGCCGCCCAGAGCATAGAACAAACGATCGACGCGGCTTTTTTGTCGGCCGTTGAAACGCAGCATACAATTGACGCCCAGCCAGGACTTGGCAATGACACTGGAAAAGCAAAGGCTGCGGCTTTAGCCAGCGTCGGCGAAGGCCTGAAACGCGACGTTGCGGGCCAAATCGAACACCTGCATCGTTCTGGCGGCAAGGGTGCGCTGAAAGCGTTGGTGGCGCTGATCCTTGTGCCGTTGCTGAGCTGGTTCACATGGAACATGTACACGGATTATCGCGTGGACAGCGTGCGATCAGTGGCACAACGCGTCATTGCCGCCGATCCCGCCATGCAAGGATATCCGGCTCAAATCGATGTTGCCGACCGGGGCAAAACACTCACCCTGTCGGGTCTGACACCATCGCAGGACGCCAAAACTCGCATTGTCA
>JAYUCQ010000411.1:0-3498 GCA_043740265.1 Hyphomicrobium sp. | reverse complement strand
CAGAGGCTACAACGGGTGGAACCGGTACGCGCCGCTCGGGATTTTCTGCATCCGACGTCAAGCGAATGATTGGCACACCCATGCTGACCTTATCGCCGATCTTAACCAGAATTTCAGCGACCTCTCCATCGCCCGGTGACGGGATTTCCATCGCTGCTTTGTCGCTCTCCAGCGTGATCAATGGATCGTCGCGCCGGACGACGTCTCCCGGCTTGACGTGAATCTCAATGATCGGGATTTGCTTGAAGTCGCCGATGTCCGGCACGCGAATGTCTGTCGTCGTCATGGCAATATTCCTGTGACGCCGCGCCATCAAGCGCGCGCTGGATCTGTCCGGTTCGTGTCGATGTGATACTTGGCGATGGCTTCTACGGCGGCGGATGACGGCAGCATGTTTGCTTCTGCGAGCGCGGTAAGCGCAGCAAGGACAACATAGTGCCGATCAACCTCAAAATGCCGCCGTAGGTTCTTGCGATAATCCGAGCGGCCAAAGCCATCCGTTCCGAGCACCCTGTATGAACCTGGCACGAACGGACGAATTTCATCAGCGAACTGCTTCATGTAATCGGTAGAAGCAATCACGGGCGCGGTGCCGCGCGATGCCAATGCCCCAGTGACAAATGGAACGCGCGTTTTTTCCGCCGGATGCAGCATGTTCCATCGCTCAATACCGAGGCCTTCGCGCCGGAGTTCGGTAAAGCTGGTCACGCTCCAGATATCAGCGGCAACACCGAAATCTTTTTCCAGGAGTTCAGCGGCAGCTATCACTTCGCGAAGGATTGCACCGCTGCCGAGCAATTGGACCCTTGGACCTTTTGTCTTCGGCTCGGCGGCCTTGAAGAGATACATCCCCTTGAGGATGCCATCTTCGGCACCAATCGGCATCGCAGGGTGCACATAATTCTCGTTCAATGCCGTGATGTAGTAGAACACGTCTTCTTGATCGACGAGCATGCGCTCTAGACCGCGCTTGATGATAATGGCCACCTCGTAACCAAACGCCGGATCATATGAAACGCAATTGGGAACTGTTGCCGACAACAGATGGCTATGTCCGTCCTGATGCTGCAAGCCTTCGCCATTCAGTGTGGTCCGGCCGGCCGTTCCACCGATCATAAATCCACGCGACCGCATATCACCAGCCGCCCAGGCGAGATCACCAATGCGCTGAAAGCCGAACATCGAGTAGTAAACGAAGAACGGGACCATCGGCACGTTCGATGTCGAATAGGAGGTCGCTGCCGCGATCCATGACGACATTGCGCCGGCTTCATTGATACCCTCTTCGAGGATCTGACCGCTCTTATCTTCCTTGTAGTACATGAGTTGATCGGCATCCTCAGGCCGGTACTGTTGACCGACCTGGCTATAAATACCAAAGGTGCGGAACATGCCCTCCATCCCGAATGTGCGGCTTTCGTCCGGCACAATCGGCACGACGTGACGTCCGATGCTCTTGTCGCGCATCAGCTTGGTCAGGATCTGCACGAAGGCCATTGTCGTCGAAATTTCGCGCCCGTCGGAGCCTTTAATCTGGGGCTCGAAAAATGCGTTCGTCGGAACCTCGATTTGCACCGTCGTTTTGGTGCGGCGTTGCGGAAGATAGCCACCGAGTGCTGCGCGGCGTGCCTGGAGATAAGCCCACTCTGGGCTGTCTTCCGCAAATTTTATGAACGGCAGCTTTTCGATATCCGCATCTGCGACGGGAATACTGAAGCGATCACGGAAACGTCTGAGATGCTCCAATCCCATTTTTTTCTGCTGGTGTGCGATCATCTGACCTTCGCCCGCCGCGCCCATGCCGTAACCCTTCACGGTCTTCGCCAATATGACCGTCGGCCGATCGCGCTTGGCGACCGCTGCTGCATAGGCCGCATAGACTTTGCGGGGATCGTGGCCGCCGCGCGTGAGCGTCCAGATTTTTTCGTCCGGCCAATCGGCGACAAGCGCTGCGGTTTCAGGATATTTACCGAAGAAGTTCTTGCGAATATACGCGCCGTCTTTGGCTTTGAAGTCCTGATACTGGCCATCGTTGCATTCTTCCATCAACTGCCGCAACCGGCCCGACGTGTCGCGGGACAAAAGCTCATCCCAGTTGGAGCCCCAGATGCACTTAATGACGTTCCAACCCGCACCGCGAAAATTGCCTTCAAGCTCTTGGATGATTTTGCCGTTGCCGCGTACGGGCCCATCAAGCCGCTGCAAATTGCAGTTGATGACAAAGATGAGGTTGTCCAGCTTTTCGCGGCCAGCGAGCGAAATCGCACCGAGACTTTCTGGCTCGTCCATTTCGCCATCGCCGCAGAACACCCAGACCTTACGGTCAGACGTGTCGGCCAAACCGCGATCATGCAGATATTTTAGAAACCGAGCCTGATAGATGGCCATAATCGGCCCAAGGCCCATCGAAACGGTCGGAAATTGCCAGAACTCTGGCATGAGCCACGGATGAGGATAGGAAGACAAGCCGCGGCCGCCCGTCTCTTGGCGGAAATTTAAAAGTTGCGGCTCGCTGAGCCGCCCCTCGAGATAAGCGCGCGCGTAAATGCCGGGGGATGAATGCCCTTGTACAAACACAAGATCGCCGCCGTGTCCTTCGCTCGGAGCACGCCAGAAATGCATGAAGCCGGTATCGTAGAGCGTGGCCGCCGATTGAAAACTTGCAATATGGCCGCCGAGTTCAGTTGAGGTTTGATTGGCGCGCAACACAATGGCAAGCGCGTTCCACCGGACCGCCGAACGGATGCGCTGCTCGATGTCGCGATTACCCGGGTGAGGCTCCTCGTGATGCGGTGCGATGGTGTTGATATAAGCCGTATTGGCGGCAAACGGCACATTGGCACCTTGCCGGCGTGCGGCCTCGACCGCCTTGCCGAGTAGTTCATCAGCACGTTGGCTGCCTTCAAAGGCCATTACGGAGGTGACGGCCGCCTGCCACTCGCGAATCGCGCCGTCCTTTTCGTCACTTTCCGGAAGCTCAAATAGACTGCGGGTCATAGATTTCTCCGTCGTCTGGCATGCTGACAATACTCTTGCGGCTGTTGGCCAGCCTTTCAACCATATCAGGCCCCTGCGCCTTGACCGGACACAATGCGGTGCTTGAGAGATTCAAGATGTGTTTTCATAGCGGCGCTGGCAGCTTCGGGCCGATGCTCGCAAATGGCCCTGATCAGCTTATCATGCTCGTTGGCGGTTTCGCCGAAATCGTTCACCTGCCAGTGCGGCAGAAACCACAGGCGCAACATACGTTCCTGAATCGGACGCAGCAGTTCTATAAGCAAATAATTACTAGCAGCCATGCCGAAGAGGACGTGCATCTTCCAGTCGATTTCCATCAATTTGTGGCGATCACCGTTTTCACGCGCCTCCAGGTACTCACGATATAGGGCAGCCAGCGTTGCCACATCAGAGGACGAAGCCCGCTCAGCACACTTCGCAGCACAATAGGGTTCTACGAGAATACGTGCCTCTAGGGCCAGTAGCAATTCGGTCAAAGAA
>JAYUCQ010000410.1:0-8511 GCA_043740265.1 Hyphomicrobium sp. | reverse complement strand
CCCGGCTGCGGCGAAACGCTGACGAGCAGTTTCGGCGTCGTCACGATCAGCGGCTGGCGAAGTTGGCCGTTCCAGGCGCGGAACGTCGTCTTGACGCCTTTGAAGGCCGCCACTTCGAATTCGGGCGAATGGATAAAGGTGTTCAAGGTTTTGAAATCGCCGGTCTGCTTGCGCGACGCGGCCTCACCCAGTACGCGCACGGCCAGCCACGCGTCATAGTCGATCGGCGTCATCAGGCGGTTGGTCTGACGGCGGAAGCGGTTCTGGAATTGCGTGCCGCCCCAAAGTTCCAGGGCCGGGTGCCAGCTCGTGGCCGTTAGTCCTGCTGATCCAGCAACGGGGCGCGGTGTCCATGTGCGGTATGGCATGTAGTCGCCAAACAGTTGACCTTCATCGGCGACGATGACGATATCGTGCTCGTTGGCTTTCTGCGTGAATTGCGGAATCTGTTGCTGGATCTGCTCGAAACCCCCGTCGGCGCGGCGGCTGCCGGACTCATACTTGAACTCCCGGTCGTCGGTAATTTTGCCGCCGAACTTCTTCGCCGTGCGGCGGTAGGCGTCGGCCATCAGCTTATCTTCGGGCCGAGGGCCTGAGATCAAAAACCAATTGCGCCATTGTTTCCAGATCAGATATTGGCCAAGCGCATCGGCAAGCTGGGTCCGTGTCGGCGCGGTATGAATTACGTTTGCGCGGCAATTTTCTTCACGCAGGCTGTCGTCTGGGTTGCCGACGTTGACGATCAGTGCCGGTTTTCCAGCCAGCGCGTCAGCGAACTTCAACAGGCCTTCCGGATCCATATCTGCGACTATGTAATTTTCCCCGGCGGCAACTTTTTCCAGCGATTGTTTGATTAAGTCATCGACACTGGCATTCTCGATGACGTCGAGCTTGAACGATTGATTGAGGAATTTGCCGGTCGTGTTGTTGTCGGCAATCGCCAGCTTGGCGCCGGCAATGCCTTCATCTGCGGCCGGTAAATCCAGCAACGAAAGGGGCGACGGCTTTTCACGGATTTGGCGGACGTAAAGGGTTGTAAAGGACAAAACCGGCTTATCCGGCTGGGCGCTGACTGCTGTAGCGTTACCCGCCGGGGCAGCAGGCGCAGGCTTGGCAGGGTCGGCAGCAACTGGAACAGCGGGCGCGTCTTCCGCAAAAGACGGTGCGGCAGCGAATAAACCTGCAAAAACGCCAGCAAAGACTGCGGCGGCCAGCCCCAACCGGCATCGAACGCTCGCGCTCGTCAGTGTCCCGGGTGCTTGGCCGTCCTTCACCACGTCGTCCGTCTCCCGCTTGTCCGCGTGCTTAAACTTGCGCCAGCCGCTGACTTCCTAGTGTTACTCTATTACTGTAAAAGGGGGGAGGGCGCGGTATTGTCAAGGCGTGCCTGCCAGCCTCTCGGATTTGTGACCAGCGTTGATCGAGGCCTTGCGCTAGGCCACTTGAAAACCGGCGCCTCGGCATCGCACGTATTCTATAGAGTTCGTCTGCCAGCGGCCGGACCTAGATTTCAAAAACGGAAAGTTACCAAAAACTCATGGTCCGCCTTATCCTCGCGCTTCTTATCTTTGCCATTGTAGCTCCGGCCTATGCCGTACCCAAAGTCGCTATTTTCCCCTTCGATATTCGCGATGTCGAAATTGAGGGCGACTTGCTGGCCCAGCCCAAGGATTATGATTTGCGGCGCATGAAGCTAGTCGCCGACGAATTAAAAACCTTGATGGAAAAGGATCACACCTTCGAGGTCATCGACTTGACGCCGCTCGCCGCCGACGTTGAGAAGGCGTCCCCCTTTAGTAAGTGCAACGGCTGCGAAGCCGACCTTGGCAAAAAGGCCGGCGCGGATCTCGCCGTGACAGGCTATGTCGACAAGCTGTCGGATTCACTCATTAGTCTGCAACTCTACGCGCGCGACACGGCCACCGGCGAAGTCAAAAAGACCATGGCGGCTGAAATTCGCGGCAATACCGATGAACTTTGGCTGCATGGTATTCGTTGGCTGTGGAAGAACCGTTTTAACGTGCAGCCGGAAAAACCCGCGCTTGAAAAAACCGAGGCCGAGAAAAAGTAATGTCCATCACCCGCCGCGATGTCCTTGTATCAAGCGCTGCCCTTGCGGCGTCTGCAATGCTGCCGGCACGCAGTTATGCGTCAAATCCGTTGCGCTTGACCTCGGTTAAATCGGGGTCCGTCGGCTGGCTTATCGACACCATCCGCGCCGAGGGGATCGACAAAAAGCACGACCTCAATTTGCAAATTGTCGAGGTCGCGACCAACAGCGCCGCGCCGGTAGCACTTCTATCAGGTGAAGCCGACGTCGTCGTCAGCGATTGGACCTGGGCCTTGCGCCAGCGCGCCAAGGGTCAGGACCTCAAGTTCTCGGCTTATTCTTCGGCACTCGGCAGCGTCATCGTTCCGAAAGACAGCACGGTCAAATCCCTCGCCGATCTCGATGGCAAAAAAATCGGAGTCGCTGGAACCGGCATCGACAAAAGCTGGATCTTGTTGCGCGCCTATTCAATGAAGATGTACGGCCGCGACATCACCAAGACTGCCGACGTGGTGTTTGGCGCAGCCCCCCTCATCACCGAAGAATTCAAAAGCGGCCGTCTCGATGCCTGTTTGAATTTCTGGACCTATGCTGCTCGTTTGACCGGCACCGGGTCGCGGCAATTGCTCAGCATGACGGATGTTATCAAGGCGCTTGAAATTTCGCCGGCCCCGCCGCTGGTCGGCTTCATCTGGTCGGAGAAGGCCGTCAAAGATGGCAGCGTTCCGGTTGATAAGCTGCTGGCCGCTGCCGCCGACGCCAACGCTGTTCTCGCCAAATCGGACGCTGCCTGGGAGCGCTTGAAACCTCTGGTCAAACCCTCGTCGGACGAAGAAATGGCCTCTATCAAAGCCTATTTCCGCTCCGGCATCACGGGTCCGTGGACCGCTCAGGCGACGGCGTCGGCTGAGAAAATGACCAAACTTTTGATTGAACTCGGAGACACGGAACTCGTTGGCGATGGCACCCGTTTCGACCCCAATCTCTTCTACACGCAAGCGGGTTAGCGTGCGCGCGAGCTGGATTGCAGGCCTCGAGCGGCTCGGCTGGGTCGTCGCGTCTTTGCTTGCCTTCGTTGCACTGTGGCAGGTTATCGCCGTCTTAGCCAACGACGTGCGCCGCTTTCCGTCTCCCGCCGCCGTGTTTGGCACCGTCGCCCAACTGGCATCCACCGGCGCGCTTTTTTCCAACATCGCAACAACGCTGTGGCGCGTGGCGCTAGCGTTTTCATCAGCGATGATTATCGGCTCGATCATTGGAATTTTTCTCGGCAAGTTCCCGCGCGTTGACCGGTTTTTCGATCCTTGGCTGATCCTGTTTCTCAACCTGCCGGCCATCGTCACGATCACACTCTGCTTCATCTGGGGCGGCATGTCGGAAACGGCTGCGGTCTTGGCTGTGGCGCTTAATAAAATTCCGTCGGCCGCCGTCACCTTGCGCGAAGGTACCCGTGCCCTGTCGCGTGATCTCGATGAGATGGCGCTGATCTATAAGTTCGGGTCGTGGCGGACGTTGCGCCACGTCATCATTCCACAATTGGCGCCCTATTTCGCAAGTGCTGCACGCACCGGGTTGGCGCTGATTTGGAAAATCGTTCTCGTCGTTGAAGCCTTCGGCGGCAGGGGCAAGGGCGTCGGTTATCAGATTTACATCGCCTTTGGAGAATTCGACGTGGCGACCATTCTCGCCTATACGCTGGCTTTTATTCTGATTGTTCAGTTGATCGAGTTTCTAGTGCTGCAGCCTCTGCTGGAACGGGTCAACAAATGGCGGCGGTAGCGAGCAGCGTGTCAGAGATCAACCAAGCCACGGAACCCCTCAAAATCCGGGTTGACCGCAAAATCTTCCCGCCGGTTGGTGCGCGCGACGAACAACTGGTGCTGAGCAATGTCGCCTTCGATGTTGCGCCGCGCACGTTCCTGGTGTTGACCGGGCCATCGGGCTGCGGGAAATCCACGCTGCTCAATATCATCGCCGGTCTCGATACCAGCTTTGAAGGATCGATTGATCTGGGCGGCGGGCAACACCGCATGACCTACATTTTTCAGTCGCCGCGACTGCTGCCGTGGCGCACGGTCTACGAGAACATTGCATTGGCCTTGCCCGAAGGCGATCCGCGGCTCGCCAACATTCCAGCGATGCTCGAACGCGTTGGGCTGACGCAAGCGGCGAGCGCCTATCCCGAACGGCTGTCGCTTGGCATGCAGCGCCGCGCCGCACTGGCTCGCGGCTTCATTCTGGAGCCTGAAATCCTGCTGATGGATGAGCCGTTTGTATCGCTTGACGATCCAACGGCGCAGAGTCTCAGGCAGTTGCTGATTGAGCTGTGGACTTCGCATCCGACGACCGTGATTTTTGTCACCCATGACCGTGCCGAGGCTGTGCAACTTGGCACTCGCATCTTGCGCTTGAGCCCGGGGCGGGCGAGTGTGGTGCAAGACGTCAGCGTAAAACTAACGCCAGCCCAGCGGCTCGATCGCGCAGTTGTTTTGGCCGAGCAAACGCGTATTTTCGCGACGCCGTAAAATGCCCGGTTGGTTAAGGCCGCGATTTGGAAATCGACGTGAAATCATCAATGATTAATGGGTTAATTGGGGCTGGCGGCAAATTTGGGCCGCTCCTCCTAGCGAGCGTTTTAAGCGCCACTGAAGCGAATCTTGCGTTGCAGGTAGGTAGCCAGCTGATCGATTGCAAAAACCCGTCAGCGGGCGCGCTAGGGGCTCTGGAGCCCATCGTAATTCGAAGTGTTGTCGCCGAGGTCGCCGGTCGCGTTCCGGTCAGCGCGACGATCGGCGATTTACCATGTGATGCAGCTGTTATGGTTACCGCGGCAAAGGTGGTCGCGGCCACGGGAGTAGACATCGTCAAGGTTGGTCTTTTTGGTGACAGCAATCCACGCGCGGCGATTGCGGCGCTCGGCGCAACCAATCTCGGCAAGGCCAGCTTGGTCGCCGTGCTGATGGCGGATCAAGCGCCGGATTTTTCTCTCATCCCGCTGTTGGAGAAGGCCGGGTTTATCGGCGTTATGCTCGATACGGCAGATAAATCATCAGGCGCGCTGCCAGATGTTTTGGACCGCAAAACGTTGTCTGATTTCATCTCCCGCGCACACGCATCTGGTCTTGCAGCAGGGCTCGCCGGATCGCTGCGGCTTGAGCACATCGCCGGTCTCGTCGCGCTGCAACCGGACATCATCGGCTTTCGCGGCGCGCTTTGTAACGGTGGCCGCACCAACGGGCTCGATGCCGCATGCGTCAGGGATGTTCGCGCTGCACTCGACGCCGCCATTGCAGAAGCCGGGCAGTTCAACAGATCCGTCGTCAAGAGATCAGTCGCCAAGAGATCAGTAGCATGAGTGATAAAAAGAAAAGAACGGCAGTCACGGATAAGCCGTCAGATAAAGCTTCTGGCAAAGCCGCTGACGCAGCAAAAAAGAAAAAGGCCGCGGCTAAGTTGCGCGAAATCGGCGACACGATTTTTGTCAACGACCTGATCGTTGATTGCAACGTCGGCGTTTACGCAGAAGAACAAGGCATAACTCAGAAGGTGCGCTTCACCGTTGAGGCCCGCTTGGCTCGTGACATCTTTAGCCTTGACGATGAAATGGTCGAGGTACCGTCTTATGCCGATATCATCGATTGCGTTGTGGCTTTGGCCCGCGGCGGTCATATCAATCTGGTCGAGACGTTTGCTGAGCGCATCGCCGCCCACTGCCTCGCTGACAAACGCATCACCAGCGTTCGCGTCAAACTGGAGAAGCTTGAGCGCGGCCCGTTGCGCGGCGTTGAAGTCATCCGCCCCGCAACCAAAGCCGCCGCGCGAGAGTTCGGCCGTGGATGAACAATCCCGAGACTATTCGGCACAAGATCTGTCGCACGTTCTTGTCGTCAAGATAGGCGGCAGCCTCGCCGAGACCGGACGCCTGAATGATATGCTGGCGCGTGTCGCCGCGGCGAAGCGGCCCGTCGTCGTTGTGCCCGGCGGTGGCAACTTTGCGCAAAAAGTCCGCGACCTGCAGAACGCGCTGAAATTCGACGACCAGTCCGCCCATCGCCTTGCCATGCTCGGCATGCACCAGATGGCGGAGATTTATTTCACGATGGATCAGCGCTTCGCTGCCGCAGATAGCCTTGAGGGTATAGCCCGGCTGCTGACGATCGGCGGGTTGATACCCGTTTGGATGCCATTGCAGATGTGCCAGAGCGATTCCCTTATTCCGGCTGACTGGTCGATTACGTCTGACGGCTTGGCTGCCCGGCTTGCCGAGCTGATGGGCGGCGCGCCGATGGCCCTGCTCAAATCCGTCGACGTCGCGACTGACGAAAGTGCCGCTGATCTGGCGCGCGAAGGCGTGGTTGACGAAGTCTTCCCGGCCATCGTCGCGAGAGGCCATATCGGCTGGCGGATTTTCGGGCCGTCCGATGACGCGGCATTTTCGGCGTTTCTGGCAGCGAGCCCTGCAATGGAAGCCAAATCTTAAGCGCGCCGCGGATTGCCCGTCGACGGGGCACGTTGCTCATGCTAATCGCGCGCTCATGGATTATGAAGCTGATTTGAAGGGCGTTGCGCGCCCCAGGTTTGGGTGGGCGCTGACGGGCTCGGGGCATTTCTTCAAGGAAAGCCTGGAGATCATGCGGACGCTGCCGAACCTCGATGTCTTCGTCTCAAAGGCGGCCGCCGAAGTCATCCGCATGTACAAGCAGGACTTGGAACTCGGCGACGGTGTTCGCATTTTCAAGGATACGACGGCGAGCGCGGCCCCCGTCGGCGCGTTTTATTACGGCGTCTATCACACGCTGATCTTGGCGCCCGCCACATCGAACACCGTTGCCAAATGCGTCGCTGGCATTTCCGACAACCTCGCGACGAATGTTTTTGCACAAGCCGGCAAGACGCGCGTCCCAACAATCGTCTTCGCCTGCGATACGGCACCTGAAATGGACACCGAAGCGCCCAAGGGTATGGTCAAAGTCTATCCGCGCCGCATCGATCTCGAAAACACGGAAAAGCTCAAGACGTTTGAAGACACGACGGTTGTCGAAAGCGTTGCCGACTTGAAAAGCGCCGTTGCAGCTAGGCTCAAATGGCTCAAGACCCAAAAGATAAGCTCCTCTTCCTGACAGGCCGTTTGGCTGAGAACCGTCTCAAGACGACGGTCGCCGGCGTTGGCTTGGACGATGGATCGTGGTCGGTTGCCAACATCGGCATCAAGGTGGCGGCGCTGATGACTGAAGCCATCGTGCGCAACCGCTTGAAGGGGCCGCTGGATGCAACGCGCGTGATTGTGCCCGGCCGTTCGCGTATGGACCTCGAGTCCTTGGCCGCGCATTACGGTGTACCCTTTGAGCGCGGACCGGATGAAATTGCCGACTTGCCGGTTTATCTTGGCCGTGGCGGTAAACCGCCGGATTTTTCAAAACATGACCTGCGCATTTTCGCTGAATCGGTTGATGCGACCGCGCTGACGATTGAACAAATGATCGCTCGCGCCCGCGAGCAGGTCGCCAAAGGCGCCGACGTCATCGATGTCGGCTGCCAGCCGGGCGCAAAGTTTCCGCATCTCGAAGACATGGTCGCGGCGCTTGTCAAAGAGGGCTTCAAGGTCAGCGTTGATAGCGGCGATACAACCGAATTGGCGCGGGCGGCGAAGGCTGGTGCGCATTATGTTTTGAGCCTCGATGAATCGTCGGTCGATGTGGTCGCGGGTACCAAGTGCGTGCCGATCTTGGTGCCGAAGCCGCATGGTGATTTGGCATCGCTCATTCGCGCCATCGATTTGGCAAAGAAAAAGAAGATCAAGATTATTGCCGATCCGATTCTCGATCCGATCCACTTTGGTTTTACGACGTCGATTGAGCGCTATGCCGAGTTGCGCCGCCTGCGCCCCGATGTCGAAATTCTCATGGGCACGGGCAACCTGACCGAACTGACCGACGCTGACAGCCAGGGTGTCACCGCGCTTTTGCTCGGCATATGCTCGGAACTTAAAATTCAAAATGTGCTGCTGGTGCAGGTCTCGCCGCACACCCGCCGCACCATTGAAGAGCACGATGCCGGGCGCCGTCTGATGTATCGGGCCCTCGAAGATGAAAGCCTGCCGAAGTTCTACGGCGGCGGCCTGCTATCGCTGCACGACCTCGCGCCCAATCCGCAAACGGACGCCGAAATCCGAGCCGGTGCTGCCGAAGTGCGCGACGACAATTTCCGCATTCAGGTGGGCGAAGAGGGCGTGCACATCTATTCGCGCCAGGGTCACCACGTCGCCCGCGATCCGTTTGATTTGTTTCCGAAATTGCACGTCGACGCCGATGGCGCGCACGCGTTCTATCTTGGCTATGAATTGGCAAAGGCTGAAATTGCCATGCAACTTGGCAAGCGTTACGCCCAAGACAATCCACTAAATTGGGGCATCGCTGCTGACAAGAAAGACGAAGACCAGACCCGGCACGCACCCGAGGGGG
>JAYUCQ010000409.1:0-3518 GCA_043740265.1 Hyphomicrobium sp. | reverse complement strand
GAAAAGCTGCCCTTTAAGCAGGCCGACATCAAGCTCACGGGATGGGCGGTCGAAAGCCGCGTCTATGCCGAAGACCCATTCCGCAACTTCCTGCCGTCCATCGGACGCCTCGTGAAATACCGCCCACCGGCTGAATCGGTGAAGAACGGCGTCACCGTGCGCAACGACACCGGCGTCTTCGAGGGCGGCGAAATCTCAATGTACTATGACCCGATGATCGCCAAGCTCGTGACGCATGCCGCGACCCGTGAAGCCGCTATCGACGCCCAGGCCATCGCACTCGATTCATTCTATATCGACGGCATCCAGCACAATGTGCCGTTCTTGTCGGCCGTGATGCAGAACCCGCGCTGGCGTTCGGGCAAGATTTCAACCGGCTTCATCAAAGAAGAATTCCCCGAGGGCTTCGCGGCGCGCCAGCCCGAAGGCAAAGACTTGAAGACGCTCGCCGCCGTTGCTGCAGTTATGGATCACCTCGGCAATGAGCGCCGCCGTGGGATCTCGCATCAAATGGCTGGCCAGTCCGTCCGCTTCGCCAAGCGCCGGGTCGTCAAGGTCGGCAACGCCTCCGTGCAGCTCGAAGTCATGGGCGCTGTGCCGGGTCCATATTATGTGTCGATCCTTGATGCTAAGGGCCAGCCATCGCAGACGACGGAAATCACGTCTGATTGGTGGCCGGGACAAGCCGTGTGGGTTGGCACAGTCGCCGACGCCCCGGTTTCGGTGCAGGTCCGCCCGATTGCCAATGGCGTCACGCTATCGTTCCGCGGCATCCAAGCTCCGGTCTATGTCTACACCGAGCGCGAGGCCGCTTTGGCCGCGTTGATGCCGGTCAAAGTCGCAGCCGATATGTCGAAATACCTGCTGTGCCCAATGCCGGGTCTGATCAAGGCTATCCACGTCACCGAAGGTCAGGACGTCAAAGCCGGCGACTCATTGGCGATGGTCGAAGCCATGAAGATGGAGAACATCCTCAAGGCCGAACGCGACGGCAAGGTCAAGAAAGTCTCGGCCAAACCCGGCGATAGCCTCGCGGTGGATGCCGTCATCATCGAATTCGCATAGCTGCTATTGCGGCCGCTCATACAACTCAAGTGGCAAGTCAGCGGGCCGCGATAACCGTTTTTGAACCCTTCAATGGCATCCTCTGCAACTTGAGCCCGGATCAGTGTGACCCGGCTGGAGTAGTAGTGCCGTGTCCGAGATCTCAGCAATCGACTTTTTTGATCCGCGCGGGCGCGTCAACCGCAAGGGTTTGATTGTACTTAGCGGTGTCCTCCTCGGCGCTCAGCTCGGCGTATACGGTACAGAGTATTTGGGCGGCGAGGTGATTTCGCCGGGCGCCGGCTTCGCCATCAATTCCGTGCTCCTTTGGCTCGGGATCGCAGCCATTTCGAAGCGCCTCCACGATCTCGATGCCGGCGCGTCGCGCCTGATCTGGGCCGCTCTCTTTCTCGTTCTGGGTGCCGTCGCGGCCTCCGTCGGAGCCATCTATGCGCTCGGTGAGGAGGCCATGCAGGCGGGCCATATTGGGTATTTCATCGTCGCGCTGGTTGTCTTTGGCACCGTGATTGGAGGCACGATGTGGCTGCATTGCGCTGCTGGCGTCGACGGTGCGAACCGCTTTGGACCGGCCCCTGGCTCGTCCGGATTTGCCCGTCCGCATCCCCGTTCTTCAAAAACGGTCCGGACTTCAAACAGCGGCGCGGTAGCCTTCAATTGAAGCGCGACGCTTCGCGCCGGAGCCTTTCGAGCAACGGTTCGAAGCTCTCTTCATTCCTCGTTTCGGGATAGACCATATAGACCGGGTAGACGAACTTGCGCCCGCGTTTGGGCTGGCGAAGACGGCCGCGCGCCACGTGATGGCGGACCATGCGGCTCGGAAAATAGGCCGAGCAGTGGTTGGCAATTACATATTCAAGGCTCATCGGCCCCAAATCGAGGTTGAGTGCCGGGCTCGACAGCTCCGGAAAGGCCGCAGCGTGGTCCTGCAGGAAGTCGGCCCCCCAATCAATCAGCACATAATCGTTGGCGGCACGCCGTGCGCCGGGCTTCGCCGACGTGACGAGTACGAATTCCTCGTCGAACAGATGTTCGATCGTCAAACCCGGCGGAGGCGAGGGGCGGTACATGATGGCGAGGTCCAAAGTGCCCTCAATGAGTCGCTGCGTGAGGCCTCCCGCGAGCCCCGCCGACGCCGAAACAGCGATTCCAGGTGTGTCCGAACGTAACCCGGATACCCATTTCAACAGAAATCCACTCCATAAACTCAGCGGCGCTCCGACCGAAACGTGATCGGGATGCTGGTCCGCGAGACTGACTTGAAGCTGTGCTTGCTGCCAGACGCGGACCATCGCGAGCGCATGCTTTTGAAATAATTCACCGGCCCCTGTCAGCTCGGCGCCAAACTTCGAACGTGTAAAAAGAGGCCGTCCTAAAAGGTCTTCTAGGCCTTTTATGCGCGCCGAAACGGTCGATTGGGTGATGTTCATCTTGCGGCCGGCATCGATGAAGCTGCCAGTTTCGGCGACGATGAGAAAGGTCCGCGCCAAGCTTACGTCCATGTTGATCTCCGCGATCGAGGGAACTAAAAAATCGATCTATCGAAAAATACGATATCAACAACCAGCAAAATTCGTTTGCGAAAAAACTTTATTCTGCACAATGTCAAGCGGCCTCGACTCGAGTCGGGTCAGCAGGTGCTCTGCGCCTGTTCAAGATCAAAACGGAAGGACGATCGAAAATGGCTAAAGCTGCAAAGAAGGCTGCTAAGAAAGCTCCGGCAAAGAAAGCCGCCAAGAAGAAGAAGTAAATTGTTTTTGCCGCGATCGCTGGAGTGGTTGCAATGAGAGCGTATGCCCGTCCGGGCAGAGCTCTGACAACACACACGATCGCAGCTCTTCTTATGACCTCAGCCGCTTCAGCGGTTACGATCACCAACCGCGGTGACAAGGAGACGAAAGTCTCTGTCATCGAGGGAAGTGCCAGTCAGGACTTGGTCCTGGCAACCGGCAAGGTGCTCGAGGGGGTCTGTCAGAAGGGCTGTATCATCCGCCTCAATGACAGTGAAAACGACGAGTACGAGCTGCAAGGTTCGGAAATCGTCTCTGTTGATGAGGGTTTTCTCTATTACGACGGCCCCGATGCGGGTGGCGCGCTGCCGGAAGGCGGTCAGCCAACTGGGGTGGTACCGAAGTAGCTGAGAAATCATTGCGGCGTTGTAAATTGCGCCCGCTTCCGGTGACGGAGGCGGGCGTTTTTATGCGCTACAGCTAGTCTTCATATGATGTTGAAGCCTTCTGCGGCTCGTCAACCGCACGCGTGGCACCAAAAATCACTTCAAACGACCTGCGGAGTGCAACGTCGGCATCGGCCATCGTCACCAACAGTCCAAGGCCGGCTAAACTTGTGATGCCGTAGCCGGAGATACCGCAGGGGACGATGCCGCGGTAGTTGTTAAGATCGGGATCGACGTTGAGGCTGATGCCGTGGGTCGTAACCCCGCGTGAGACGCGCAG
>JAYUCQ010000408.1:0-3518 GCA_043740265.1 Hyphomicrobium sp. | reverse complement strand
GATCAACAACCACTTGGAATGCCGGAGCGATTCGGAGTAGCTTATCAACTGACGGAGATCGAAGCCTATATGTTCGCTTGGCGCCGCTTCATAGCTGCATTGATGATTATGGTATTCGCACCGGCGGCTGCGCTGTCGGCGACGCCATTGAAGTTGTGCATCGGGAGCGATGGTCATCGGGCGCTTGAAGCGGTTTTCACGTCGCATCATCACGCGGACCCAATAAGGGTCGTTCAACAGGCAGCGGCGCAAATTTCGCAGCGTTCGATCAACGCGGCAGACTGTCGTGATGTCCCGCTGATCGACGTGCAACAGCGGGCGGCGAACTTTAGCAACGTTGTAGATCAGCCGGACACTTCGAAGAATTTCGTCGCAAATTTGCTGTCGTTCCCACAGGCGTTTGCCTTCGTTGAATTCTGCGACTCAAGGAAAACTGCACGACTTGCCGGCAGGATCGAGTTTCCTAATCCTCATCTCGCCAGCTTGGCGACCGTTGTCCTCCTGAACTGAGTTTCCCCCGTCTAAGGTTTGAAGCACGCGGGCGCGGATTGCTCCCGCGCGAATTGGCAATACTGTCGCGGTCCAGGGGGAAATATGCCAGGACTATCTGGCCAGCACTATCGGCTTAGAGTGCTTTTTACTGCGGGTGCGATCCTGCTGTCGGCGGCGCATGTGGGTGCCGATGACACCAAAGCAACTGATGACGCCAAGTCAAACGATGACATCAAGATTTCGGCCGAACAGATAAAGACGATTGGCATCGAGACCGAGCCGGTTGCTGAGCATGCTGCGGTGACCAAGTTTCGATTTCCGGCACGCGTGGTGATTCCCCCAAACCAGATTCGCATGATCAGCGCGCCTTTGGCGGGGCGGCTTGATACAGTCGCTGCAAGCGTCGATATGGAAGTCAAACAGGGGCAAGTGCTTGCTCAGCTGAGCGGGCCGTCGTGGACCCGCGCGCAGACCGAATTTTCTCAAGCCTTGAAGCAGGAGCGCTTTCTTCGCTCGGCACTTGATCGCGAACAGTCGCTGTCCGCCGATCGCATCATTTCATCAAAGCAAATCCTCGCGACAAAAAATGACTATGCGCAAGCACAGTCGTCGGTTTCAGAAAAGCGCAACACTCTGAAAATGAGCGGCATGGCTGACGCAGATATCGAACGGCTGGCCTCGAAAGACGAATTTTCGGCGTCACTGCCGATTCCTGCGCCCATCAGCGGTATTGTCTTAGAGGCATCTGCGTTATCGGGACAGGCGGCGGAAGCCATGGCGCCGCTGTTCAAACTGGCGGCGCTTTCGCCGCTTTGGCTTGAAATCCAAGTTCCGGTCGCCAAAGCTGGCCGCTTGCATGAGCAGGATATCGTTACTGTCCCGCCTGAGATGGGCTCAGGCAAAATTCTCTTGATCGGAAATAGCGTCGACCCTGCCAATCAGACGGTCATTGCCCGCGCGGAAGTTACGACATCTGATCGCAAGTTGCGGCCACACCAAATTGTTGAGGCTGAGGTTACCCTTGCGCCGGCCGCGGAGAAAACCTGGGGCGTACACCCTGGGTCCGTCATCCGCAATAAGGGCAAAGCTTACTTGTTTGTGCGGACCGAAAGCGGGTTCCATGCGCAGCAAATTACAATTCAAGAAGAGACCCCAGACGTAACCGTCATTACCGGAACCTTCGACGGCAAGGAAAGCGTTGCCATCAAAGGACTGGTCCCCCTCAAAGGCGCCTGGCTAGGGCTTGGCGGGGCCGAGGAGGAATAGGATGCTCAACCGGCTCGTTGAATTTGCGCTCGGTCAGCGTCTGATCGTTCTGGTTTTGACGGCTATGCTGGTCGCCGCCGGGAGCTACGCGTTCTATCGCCTGCCGATCGATGCATTTCCCGACGTCTCGGCGGTGCAGGTCAAGGTGATCATGAAGGCACCGGGCATGACACCTGAAGAGGTCGAGGCGCGCATAACCGCGCCGATTGAACTCGAATTGCTCGGCATTCCCAACAAGAAGATTTTGCGTTCGGTAACCAAATACGCGCTGACCGACATCACCATCGATTTTGAAGATGGCGTCGATATTTACTGGGCACGTAATCAGGTCGCTGAACGTTTGAGCAGCATAACGAAGGAATTGCCGTCCAACGTATCGGGCGGACTTGCCCCCATCACGACGCCGCTCGGCGAAATGTTCATGTTCACGATCGAGGGCGGCGGTCTTTCCCTAATGGACCGTCGCAGCTTGCTGGACTGGACAATCCGGCCAGCGTTGCGGACGCTTCCAGGTGTTGCAGACGTCAACGCACTTGGCGGACTAGTACGCAGCTTTGAGGTTGTGCCAAATTCCACGGCTATGGGTGCGCATGGCATAACAGCAGACACGCTAAAAAAGGCATTAGAAGCAAACAATAAGAACGATGGAGCAGGACGGGTTTCAGAAGGCGGCGAGGCTCTTCTTGTTCGCACGGAGGGCAATGTCACCTCACTCGACGATCTTCGCTCGATTGTTGTCATGTCACGCGATGGCGGGGTGGTCCGTGTCGGCGACGTTGCAACCGTTCGCATTGGTGCGTTGACGCGATACGGCTCGGTGACCAAGGACGGCATTGGCGAAGCGGTGCAAGGGCTCGTTCTTGGGCTGCGTGGTGCCAACGCGCGCGAAGTCGTCGAGGGCGTGCGCCGGAAATTGGATGAACTCAAGCCGCAGCTGCCCGAAGGCGTAACCATTCAGGCGTTTTACGACCGGGGGTCGCTGGTGGACCGCGCGGTGGGCACTGTGTCGAAAGCCCTGCTGGAAGCCATCGGCCTCGTCTTGATTTTGCTTTTGCTCTTTCTTGGCGATTGGCGCGCCGCGCTCGTTGTCGCCTTGTCTTTACCGTTTGCCGCGCTCGCGACATTTATACTGATGCGCTTGGTGGGTATGTCGGCAAACCTGATGAGCCTTGGCGGTCTTGCTATCGCGATTGGCATGCTCATCGACGCGTCTGTCGTCGTTGTCGAAAACATCGTCGCCGAACTGTCTCATCGGAAAAATGGCGACAAGCTGCCCTTTTTACACATCGTTTTCCGGGCGACGCGCGACGTTATCGTTCCGGTGACGTCGGGCGTTTTGATCATCGTCATCGTGTTTCTGCCGCTTCTGTCGCTTGAGGGTTTGGAAGGCAAGCTTTTTATTCCCGTCGCGCTCGCGATTACCTTCGCGTTGTCGAGTTCGCTCCTGTTGTCGCTGACCATCATACCAGTCCTCGCCTCGTTCTTGATCAAGCGCTCCGGGCACGGCGATACGCGGCTGGTGAGGCTTATCACCAAGATTTACGCGCCGGTTCTGAAATGGTCGCTGCGGCATGAGCTGGTTGTGGTCTCGGCTGCCGTCTTGGCCCTCATCGCCAGCGGCTTCGTATTCACGAAGATCGGCAAAACTTTCATGCCAACAATGGACGAAGGCAGCATGATTGTTGGAATCGAGAAACTGCCGTCGGTCAACTTGAAGGAATCGACGGCGCTCGATCTCAAAATTCATCAAGCGATTATGG
>JAYUCQ010000407.1:0-3519 GCA_043740265.1 Hyphomicrobium sp. | reverse complement strand
CCAAATACGACAAAGAGCTGTGGGCGCAAGGCGTCGGCAATACCATCTGCGGTTTGATGGGCGTGCTGCCGATGACGGGCGTAATTGTGCGCTCAGGTGCCAACGTCGAAGCTGGAGCTCAGACGCGGGCATCAGCCATTTTACACGGCATTTGGCTGTTGTTGTTTGCGGCTTTGCTGCCGTGGATGCTGCGTTACGTGCCGTTATCGGCTCTTGCGGGTGTTCTGGTGTTTACCGGCTACAAGCTGGCCTACCCGAAAATCCTGCCAGCTCTTCGCAAATTCGGTTGGGCCGAAGTGGCGATTTATTTCATTACCATTGCGATGATCGTTTCGACAAACCTTCTTCAAGGTGTGCTCGTTGGCCTTGGCTTATCGTTGTTGAAGCTGCTCTACGCGTTCACGCATTTGGACGTTCGCAAAGAGGAAAGCACCGGCTCCAACCGCGTCGATATTCATCTCGATGGATCCGCAACACTCATCCGGTTGCCGAAGCTTGCGGCTGTCCTTGAAGGCTTGAAGCCGGGCGCCGATGTGCACGTTCACATCATGAGCCTCGATTACATCGATCATGCCTGCCTCGATCTGTTGACCAACTGGGACAAGCAGCACCGGGGAACGGGCGGCAAGCTGACGATCGAATGGGACGACCTCGCTCAGAAATATCATGATCGCCACGGTACCGGCCCGGCGGCTGGCAAGGCAGCTTGATACGCATCAAGCAAATTAAAAAAGGCCGGAAACTTCTCCTGCCTTTTTTGATAGTTGGCTGCAGCCTGGAGTTTAAGCCGACACCGGCTGTGCCGTTGCATTGGCTTGCTGCGGCGCACCCCTAAAGCGGCGCTGGAAGATCGCTGCCGCCTTCATAAACGGCCGCAGGAAAATCACGTCCAGTGCGCGGAAGTCGGCCGTTTCCTCGCCAATGCCAAAGCCCTCAATTTCGCGCCCCTTGGGAATATGCAGCGATCCGGCCATACGGTCCCAGATCGACAGCGATCCGCCAAAGTTGCGGTCGAAGTGTTCGGCCTTGTTGGAGTGGTGGATCTGGTGCATCGCGGGCGAAATAATCCAACGCTCGACGCGAGGTCCAAACGACACCCAGAACGGCGAATGCCGCAGTGCGCCGCCGCAGATATTGAAGACAACCAAGAAGACGTTGGCGCCCATGATCGTTTGAACCGTCAACTTATCACCAAACAACGCAATGAAGACGCCGTTGACAACGCCGTAGCCAACGGCGGTCAAAGCCGATGTGGCGAACGTTTCAACCGGGTGGTGGCGATCCGCAGTAATGAAATTCAAAACTTCGGCTGAGTGGTGAACCTTATGGAATTCCCACAGCTCTGGGATGGCGTGAAACGTATAGTGCGCCAGCCATTTGAGAAAATCGTCGACCACGAACAACGACAGGGTCAACGCAACGCCGAGCGCAAAAACATGGCCGGTATTTTCTGTGCCCGCCACGCCCGCCGCATGCAACACCGACACAACGAAGGCTGCAACCGGTTGCCAGTTCACCATCAGCATCGACAGCACGGTGAATCGCAGAACCGGCGTCACCGTGACGATGATGTAGTCGTTGATCGCGCTTGCAGACCACCACACGCGCTTATCAAGCAGCGTGTCTTGGAAGCTCTTGGCCTCGCTGTGCTTGCGATAGGCATAAGCCGCAATCGCCAGTCCCGTCGCGCAGTACAGCCAATAAAAGCGGGCCCCGCCGTGGATGCAAAACTCGACAATTGGAAAGAAGATTCCAACGAGGATGTTTTGAACAATGTCGTTCAGCCAAGTCGGCATGAGTCCAGTCCCGCAACTGCAGTTGAAGCAGGTTGAAACGCTAGCCCCAGCCGGTGAAGAAGCGCTTAATACCGGTGAATTTCCCGCCCATCTGGGTCGCTACCGGTCCGAAAACAGCCCTGCCGGGGCGCAAGGCCTAAAGGGTCTTGCCAAAAGATTTAGAATTATTCTAAATAGATTAAGTCATAGTAGTTTCAGCCTATTGCCTTGAGGGTCATCGATGCGCCGCTTTGCCGAACTCGACGAACGTGAAATCTTGGCGCTTGCCGTATCGTTGGAAGAGGAGCACGGCCGCATCTACGCCGAATACGCGACCGGGTTGACCGAAGCCTATCCCGCCTCCGCCCAGGTATTCACCGAAATGGCGGAAGAAGAAAACGAGCATCGGCGCTGGTTGATTGATCTTTTCCGGCAAAAGTTCGGCGACCACATTCCGTTGATCCGCCGCCAGGACGTCTCCGGCTTTGTCCGTCACGAGCCGATCTGGATGGTGCGTCCGCTCGGGCTCGAAAAAGTCCGCGCCCAGGCCGAAGCCATCGAGCGCGAGACGAGCCGCTTCTACCGCTCGGCACTTGATCGCACGACGGACGCATCGACGCGTAAGCTCCTTGGTGATCTGATTGCGGCCGAAGATAAGCACGTCTCCCACGCCCAAAACCTCGGTGAAACGGAACTGACGCCCGGAGCCGTGAAGACTGAGGGAGAAACCGAACATCGAGCCTTTGTATTGCAGTATGTGCAACCCGGGTTGACCGGACTGATCGACGGCTCGGTTTCAACGCTGGCCCCCATTTTCGCTGCGGCCTTCGCCACCCACAACACTTGGCAAACATTCCTCGTTGGCATGGCAGCATCAATTGGTGCCGGCGTCTCCATGGGAATTGCGGAAGCTATGGCAGACGATGGCCTGATCTCCGGCCGTGGCCACCCCTGGGTCCGTGGCGGTATCACGGGGGCCATGACGGCGCTGGGCGGCCTCGGCCATACGCTGCCCTATCTCATCCCAAATTTCTGGACCGCCACGTCCATTTCGGCCGTTGTCGTTCTCGTTGAACTTTGGCTGATTGCCTGGATCCGCGCCCGCTACATGGATACCAAGTTCCTGCGCGCGGCATTCGAGGTCGTGGTTGGCGGCTTGATCGTGTTTGCGGTCGGCATTGTGATCGGCAGCGCGTGAGCGGGCGGCCAGCCTCACTCTCGCCCCAGCGTGACTTCCGCCCAAGCCTCACTCCCGCCATAGTCCCTTGACGCAGTTGTTGCCGCTGGCAGAGTGCTGCCGCCGTGATGCACGGTACCTCCATTGCAGCCGCCAAATTGATACAAGGCTTTTCATGCGCTCGACTGTTTTGACGTCCGCCCTGGCTATACTTGTGGGGCTCGGATCAGTGCCTTTGTGTCAGGCCGAAACCACAAATGTGGTCGCAGCACCGCCTCCGTCCAACCCTCGCAACTGCCAGACGACCGTGCCGTTCAGTCGCTGGATTGAAGACTTCAAGAAAGACGCGATCGCGAGTGGCATCAAACCTACCACCATCCAGGCCGCCATTGGTGGCATGACGCCGGATCAGGGTATCATTGCACGCGACCGCAAGCAGGGCTTCTTCAATCAGACGTTTCTGGAATTCTATGGCAAGCTCGCGACCAAGGCGCGTGAACAGAACGGTCGAGAGTATCTGAGAAAATATGCACCCATTTTCGCCCGTGCTGAAAAAGACTACGGCGT
>JAYUCQ010000406.1:0-3520 GCA_043740265.1 Hyphomicrobium sp. | reverse complement strand
GTTTTGAAATCTGTTTTGATCGTTGCAGCTCTCGGTTATCTGGCCATTGCTGCCGGCATGTATGTATTCCAACGCCAGTTTCTCTACATGCGCGACCCTACCCGCACGCTGCCGGCTGATGTTGGCCTTGCCAGTGTCTCCGAACGCACGTTTAAAACACCCGACGGCGAAACCATCATCGCCTGGTACGGCAAGGCCAGACAGGGCCAGCCAACGCTGCTCTATTTTCACGGCAACGCCGCCGCGCTGGAAGTCCGGCGCGAGCGCATCGCCAAATACCTGAACCGAGGACGTGGCATATTCATTATGGCTTATCGCGGTTACAGCGGCTCGACGGGCCAACCCTCCGAGACCGCCAACATCGCTGACGCCATGCTCGCTTATGACGCGCTCATTGCGGAGGGCGTCCGCGCCGAAGACATCATCCTCTACGGCGAGTCGCTTGGCACCAGCGTCGCGATGCAAGTGGCTGTCCAGAAAAAAGCCCGCGGCCTAATCCTCGACAGCCCGTTTACATCGATGGCCGAGCGCGCCGCGCAGATCTATTGGTGGCTGCCGGTCACCGCGCTGCTCAGGGATCGCTACGTCAGCCGCGACGTTATTGGGCGCGTGCACATTCCCGTCTTCATTCTGCACGGCGAAGCCGACGAGGTGGTGCCGGTCGCCATGGGCCGCGAAATGTTCGCACTTGCAAATGAGCCGAAAGAAATCGTGACGCTGCCGGGTGCCGGTCACGGCGACCACTATAAGTTCGGCTCGTTCGAGGCCATCAACGCCTGGATCGACCGGTTGTGGAGCGGCGCGATTAAAGCGAGGGCGGGATGAGGTAAGCATACAAAAACGGCCCGCGAAAACCGCGAGCCGTTTCAAATTTCTTGGAGTGTGACTTCTTGCGAATTACCGGCCGCCGAAACCACCACCACCGCCACCGCCACCGCCACCGTAGCCGCCACCACCGCCGCCGCTGCTGTATCCGCCGCCGCCAGCACCCTGACCGCCACCGAACCCGCCACTGCTGCTTGGACCGCCACGGCCGCCGCCTGGGCCGCCCTTACCGCCGGGGCCGCCACGGGCCACAACCGGCTTCGACGGCAGCAGGCCTTCGCGCTGCAGCTTTTTGCGGGCCAGCTTGCGGGCGCGACGCACCGCCTCAGCCTTCTCGCGGGCCTTCTTTTCAGACGGCTTTTCGAAATGACCGCGGAGTTTCATCTCGCGGAAAACGCCTTCGCGTTGCAGCTTTTTCTTGAGCGCTTTGAGAGCCTGATCAACATTGTTGTCACGAACGAGAACCTGCAAGTCGTTGTTTCCTCTAACGAAATGGTTGACGTTGAAGCAATAAAAACACGCGCCCGAAGCCTCCGGCCGCAAGCATCCGCGTTAATCCTGATGAGGCGTATATCAAAGGCGGGTCAAGTTGGCAATGCGGGTGTCCCCTCTCCCCGTGAAGGACGGGGGGAAGGGGATTCCCAACCCTACCCCATCGCCTCGAGCTCATCGATCATGCCTTCGAGCACTTTCAGGCCCTTGCTCCAGAATTGCGGGTCGCGGGCGTCGAGGCCGAAGGGGGCCAGCAGCTCAGAATGATGTTTCGAGCCGCCGGCTTTCAGCATGTCGAAATACTTACCCACAAAGCCCGGGTGCGCCTCGGCATAGAGCCCGTACAGCGAATTCACCAGGCAATCGCCGAAGGCGTAGGCGTAGACATAAAACGGCGAATGGATGAAGTGCGGGATATAGGTCCAGAAGACTTCATAACCGGGCTTGAGGTCGATTGCCGGGCCTAAGCTCTCTGCCTGAACTTCCATCCAAATGGCATTCAATTGATCTGACGTTAGCTCGCCCTTGCGGCGTTCCTCATGCACGCGGCGTTCGAAACAATAGAACGCGATCTGGCGCACGACCGTGTTGATCATATCCTCGACCTTGGACGCCAGCATCGCCTTGCGTTCGCGCTTGTCCTTGGCCTCGCTCAGTAGTGCTTTGAAGGTCAGCATCTCGCCGAATACGGACGCGGTTTCAGCTAGCGTCAGCGGCGTCGGCGCCAGCAATGGACCTTGCGCGCGCGCCAGCATCTGATGCACGCCGTGGCCGAGTTCATGCGCCAGCGTCATCACATCGCGCGGCTTGCCGAGGTAATTCATCATCACATACGGATGGACACTTGGCACCGTTGACGCCGAGAACGCGCCCGGAGCTTTGCCGGGTTTGACCGGCGCGTCGATCCAGTTCTTGTCGAAGAATTCTTTGGCGATGTCCGCCATCTCCGGCGCAAAGCCTTTATAGGCGCGCAGCACGATTTTTTCGGCTTCCGGCCACTTTATGATGCGTTCCGGCTTCTCGGGAAGCGGCGCGTTGCGATCCCAGGAATTGAGTTTCTTCTTGCCGAGCCATTTGGCTTTCATGGCGTAATAGCGGTGCGAGGTTCGCGGATAAGCGGCGCGCACGCTTTCAACCAGCGCATCGACCACGGGTGCCTCTACGCGGTTGGCCAAGTGGCGGCTATCGGCAACATCGGTAAAATGCCGCCAGCGGTCGGAGATTTCTTTGTCTTTCGCAAGCGTATTGGTGATAAGCGTGAAGAGCGGCAAGTTGGCTTTCAGCGTCGCGCCAATGGCTTCTGCTGCGGCCTTGCGCTTTTTCTCATCTGCATCCGACAAGCGATTGAGCGTTTGTTCAAGCCCAAGCGGCTCTTTTTCGCCTTTGATGGAAAACTTCAGACTCGACATTGTCTCATTGAACAACCGCGTCCAGCTGGCGCGTCCGGTCTGCGATTTTTCGGTGAAAAGCGTTTCGAGTTTTTCGTCGAGCTGATGCGGTTTTTCTTTGCGCAGATCGTCGAACCACGGCTTGTAGCGCTTGAGCGACTTGTGCTTCAGCGCTTCGCCCAGAACAGCGTCGTCCACCTGATTGAGTTCGAGTTCGAAGAAGATCAGGTTGGTCGAGATTTTGGTGAGTTGTTCTGAAATATCGCCATAGAACTTCGCCCGCGCCGGGTCGGCCTGCTTCTGCGCATAATAAAGACCGGCGTACGACGCCAGTTTGCCGACGAGATCGGAGAGGTCTTCGTAGGCCTTCACCGCGACAGCTAGCTTGGCACCATCCTTCGCAAGGTTGCCAAGCTCTCCCTGATAGCGCGATTTCATGCGCAGCGAGTCGTTCGAACAATCGGCAATGTCGTTTTCGATTTGTACGTCATCGGGACCGGCATAGAGATCGCTCAGATCCCATTCCGGCATGCGGCCCAGGTCAGAGGATTTGAGTCCGAAAGATTTCGCTGCTGCTTTCGCTGCGCCCGCGGCTGCATGTGTCAATCGAAAATCCCGACGAGAGCCAGAGTGCATACTGTTTCCTCATTGTTGCGCAGCGATAGCGACGGTTAGCACAAACTATAGGCGGCGCAAAACTAGCGGGTTGGTTACAATATCGTCATCCCGTCGTCGCGCTAGCGACGATGCGTGGAACGCATCGCAGGACGGGACCCACGACAAGCGTCTGAGGGTGAGATTAAAGCGGTGAGGCG
>JAYUCQ010000405.1:0-3524 GCA_043740265.1 Hyphomicrobium sp. | reverse complement strand
CGTTGACCTCGAATTGCTTGCGCAAGACGTCAGGGGTCAAGTCTTCGACAGCGCCGGGCTGGCCATAGGCGGCGTTGGAAAAGATGGCATCGAGTTTTCCGCCGGTCAGAGCTATAGCCGCGTCGGCGCAGGCCGCGATCGATTTTGGGTCGGCGAGTTCGAGGTGCAGGACTTCAACACCTTCCTCGGCCTTCAGACGCGCGATGTCCTCGGGCTTTCGTGCGGTCGCGATGACGCGCCAGCCCCGCGCTTTCATTGTGCGCACGGCATCGAGACCGATACCGGATGAGCATCCGGTGATGAGGATCGTGCGGGTCATGGCGTCACTCGCAATGGGCTAGGGTCTGTCCGGTTTTGGTTGATTCACGTACAGACCCTAGCTCTTTTCTTTGTCGTGCTTCTTTCCGGAAAACCGGTTCCCACTTTTCCGGAAGCACTCTAGGCTTTTGGCCGATGCTGTACCACGGTCTGGCCCAGGTGAAAGCCGCCCGATAAATCCGGATGCAGGATGTCAGCCAGAATTTCAGCACTTTCGACAAGACGCGGGCCAGGCCGATTGAAATAGGCGTTGCCGTCGGCGATGAAGGTGCGTCCTTCGCGGACGGCGCGCAATGCCCGCCACTCCGGGTTCGCGTCCAGCACTGCCATTTCCTCGCGCGTCTTCTCCAAATCATAGCCGCATGGCGCGACCAGGATAACGTCCGGATCGGCGGCGGCGACTTCGGCGACCGAAATCCATGGCGATTGCGCACCATGATTGCCGAACAGATTTATGCCGCCGGCGGTGTCGATGAGTTCGGGCATCCAGTGGCCGCCCGACATCGGCGGATCGATCCATTCGATGAAAGCGAGGCGGGGCTTAGCGCGGCCCGCCACACGTTCTGCAATTGCGGCGAGCCGGTCCTGCATGCGCGCGTTGAGTGCTTCTCCCGCGCCGGGAATACCGAGCGCGTCGGCGATCCGCTGGTTGTCGGAATAGACGTCGGTCATCGTGTGCGGGCGCAGCGACACAACATTGGCACGGCATTCGGTCCAGGAGGCAACCGCGCGTTCAACGTCTGCCAGCGAGACGGCGCAGACCTCGCATTGGTCTTGCGTCAGGATCACATCCGGCGCGATGGCCTTTAAGCCCTCGGCATCGACCTCGTAGACGGCGAGGCCTTGCTCTACGAGCGACTTGACGGCGATATCGATCTGCCGGCTGGTGCCCTCGACCTTGAATTTCGGCCGGGTCAACTGTGGCAGCGCCAGGATTGTTGGCGGCCAATCGCACTCATGTGAACGGGCGACCTGAAGGCCGCCCGCGCCGAGTGCGTCAACGATCTCCGTCGCGCTCGCAATCAGTGAGACGACGCGCGGGCCGCTCAATTGGCGCCTTCCAGCAAGCGCCGCGCGATGACCTGCGCCTGGATTTCAGCGGCACCCTCGAAGATGTTGAGAATGCGCGCATCACACAGCACGCGGCTGATCGGATATTCCAGCGCGAAGCCGTTGCCGCCGTGAATTTGCAAGGCGTTGTCGGCATTGGCCCAAGCAACGCGCGCGCCGAGCAGCTTGGCCATACCAGCTTCGAGGTCGCAGCGCCGTCCCTCATCCTTCTGGCGCGCAGAGAAATAGGTAAGCTGGCGGGCGATCATGGTTTCGACGGCCATCATGACGACCTTATTGCGGACGCGCGGGAACTCATAAATCGGCTTGCCGAATTGCACGCGATCGAGCGCGTACTTGAGGCCGAGGTCCATGGCGCATTGGGCGACGCCGACGGCGCGGGCGGCAGTCTGAATGCGCGCACCTTCGAAGGTGTTCATCAACTGCTTGAAGCCCTGGCCTTCGACGCCGCCGAGCAAACTATCGGCTGGAACTTCGAAGTCATCGAAGGAAATGTCGTATTCCTTCATGCCGCGATAGCCGAGCACTTCGATCTCGCCGCCCTTCATGCCCTTGGCCGGGAACGGATCGGCATCTGAGCCGCGCGGCTTTTCCGCGAGGAACATGGAGAGGCCGCGATGGCCTGGCTCATTCGGGTTGGTGCGGGCGAGAACTGTCATCACATCGGCGCGGACAGGATGCGTGATCCACGTTTTCTGGCCGGTGATCTTGTAGTTTTTGCCATCTTTCACTGCGCGCGTTTTCAGCGACGCAAGGTCAGAACCCGTGTTGGGTTCCGTGAAAACGGCTGATGGCAGCATCTCGCCTGAAATGATTTTCGGCAGATACTTTTCTTTCTGCTCCGGCGTGCCGTTATGCAGAATCAGTTCGGCAGCGATTTCCGCACGCGTACCGAGGGAGCCGACGCCGATGTAACCGCGCGACAGTTCCTCAGATGCGACGCACATGGCTTCTTTGCCAAGGCCCATGCCGCCGTGCTCTTCCGGGATCGAGAGACCGAAGACGCCGAGTTCAGCCAGCTTCTCGATGATCTCCATCGGAATGTAAGCGTTCTTCAAATGCCATTCGTGGGCGTGCGGGTAGACTTCATCCAGGCTGAAACGGCGCATCAAGTTTTGAATTTCGGCGTGCGTTTCATCAAGGCCGGTATCGCCGAACGTCATGGCCTGCGGTTGCGCCGCGATCAGGCTGGCAAGACGAGCCTTGACGTTTTCCGATCCACCTTCGGCAATCAAATCCGAAACAGAATCCTCAAAGCGGCGGAGCTCGGACTTGGGAACACCAAGCACATCGCAGCGGATAATCTCGACCTGGCTCATCGGAATGCCGCCGCCGATTTGCGCCGCGTATTCTCCAAATGCTGCCGCAAGCAGCAGTTGCTCGAATTCCCCAAACCGGCCCTCGCTGCTCATGCGCGAGGCCCAAGAGTGCATCTGGCGCAGACCTTCAACTGTGGTTGCGAGCCAAGCTAAGCCGTGGGCAGCGTGCTGTGCGTTGTCCATTCCAACGCTGCCGCCGCCGGCTTCCTGAATTTTAATGCGGACGCCTGCCTTGGCAGCTAGCAGCACACGATCGGCCGACGTGACGGCTTCACCGCAGCGTTCGATAAGCCGTGCTGGTCCTGCGGCGAGAATGCTGACTTCAGCCTTGAGCGGCGCCACAGACATAGAGGTCTCCTCGAAATTTATTCAGAAATCTAACTTCACGAAGCCGGACGGACAGCCACGAACGTGTTGCGCTGTAGATTAGTCACTCGGCGGCATGACGCAACGGCCAGTCACCGCAGAACCACGCGACTTAAGGGCGCGAACAACGCCCACCCCCCACAGGGCTTATGCGCACCCAACCCGGCTTTAGATCACTACAAAATTGACGCTGGCTATGCGCCGGTTAACGCCTTCAGAAAGCGGCCGATTGGGGTCGCCAGCCGGGGTGCGTCAGCGGGCTGAGCCGCCTGTGCTGCAGCGACTGCGGCTGCGAGCGCGGCTTTGGGCGGAATTGGCGCGGCCGCGACAGTCCTGCGGACGATTTCGACACTGGCCTCTTCGACGTTGGCGTTAAAACCGCCGATGTCTTCACGGTCGCGGTCGATGGTCAACGCGCGCGGCGTATCGAATTTCACCTGACGCGGCTTC
>JAYUCQ010000404.1:0-3526 GCA_043740265.1 Hyphomicrobium sp. | reverse complement strand
CCTCGGTCGCGCCAAAACTCCGCTTGAACGGATGAGCGCGCAGGCCAAAATCGAAGCGGCGGACGCCCAGCGCCACAAAATACTTCATCGCCTCGATGCAAATCATGCGGCCGGGTGCGAGTTCACCCCAGCGGCCTTCGCGGCTCGACATTCTGAGAAGGGTAAAGGTGCCGCCATGCTGAATGCCAAACAACGTGGCGATGGCTTCGCCGCCGGCTTCAAGCGTGAACAGAAATCCAAGCTCTACTTCCGTCGTGTCCATCACGAGGCGTTCGTAGAATTGGCGCACGACTGGGTCTTCGATTGCCGACCGGTTGCCAAAGACATCGTCTCCGGACGA
This sequence comes from Hyphomicrobium sp., assembly GCA_043740265.1. Lineage (GTDB taxonomy): Bacteria > Pseudomonadota > Alphaproteobacteria > Rhizobiales > Hyphomicrobiaceae > Hyphomicrobium_B. The sequence goes on along the minus strand of JAYUCQ010000404.1, from coordinate 3,186 downwards.
TTGCTGTTCGTCGAGAGCGGCATAGGCGCGCGCAACTTCATCCGGCGTCGTGGCGCGGAAAAAACGCGGCGGGCTTTTGCGGTCCCAGAATTTATTGAAGCGCTCCAGGCTTTGCCAGAACGCATCGTCCAGCCGCGCGATATAATCTTCAACAGAGCCGGTGAGTTCGACGACATTGCCCGTGAACCGTGACGGCGCAACGCCAGCGCGCGACAGCAGCGGATTAGGCCGGCCGGCAATGTCCTCCGGCATTTTTTCAAGCCGGATCATGTCGACGTCACGCATGGCATAGCGGACAGCGCGCCAGGCGCGGCGCATTGAGCGGCGCTTGTTGAGTAAAGCTGGCCCTAGGATCGGTGCACCGTAGTCGGTAACGCCAAAATCCGCGAAACGGGCGATGCGTAGCGTGCGTTTTTTCTTGACGATGAGCGGCAGGATCATCGCCACCTCGCCGCTGTTGCGTTCGGTGACAACAACAAGACGCGGCATGGCACGCTTCGCCGATGCCAGCTCCTCGTACAAGACCGTCATCCAGTTCAACGATTGAAAACCGGATGACGACAGCGTCGCCTGCGTGTTCAGCCCGCCCTGCACCGCCTCGAGCGCCGCAAGTGCTTCATCAGCACCGTCGAAAACTTCGACAAGGAACCGCGGACCACGCCACCACGACACGCGCGGCGGGGCAGTGACATCGACCAGAGGTGTGCTGACGCTCGCCATACTCACTACTACTAAGGACTTCGTGACGTTACGTCTGCATTTCACCGGTGATAGCGTTACCGGGCTCTAGCCCCGTGGGCTGAGAGTAATTACTGCGCATACGAATGAGACGTCAACGTGGAGGGAATTTTGCGCTGCGGGGTGTCATCTTAACCAGGGCCGGCGACGACGGCGGCGGCTGCAACCAGAAAACCGGTTTCGAACACCTGTTCAATTGCGCCAAGAATATCGCCTGTGTATCCGCCGATGAGGCGCTTGGCCTGATACGCCACGCAACCGGCGGCTAAACTGCCCAACATCAGGCCAGCGGCAAACGTGGCCGGGGTCAATATCAGCATGCCCGGCGCGAGACCGAGCACGAGTGCAACCGCCAACTCGCGGGTGTTGAGCCCCGTCGCCAACGGCTTGACCTTGGCCGCGTCCGCGTCGCCGACATAGGTCATCACGCGAATGGCGACGACGGTTGCCAGCCGGGCTGAGGCATGCGCCGGAATAAGCGCCAGTGCCATCATGATGGGTCCGAGTGCCAGAAGCGCCGAGGCTTTGACGGCGAACATCGTGATCAGCGCGACAGCGCCATACGTGCCGATGCGGCTGTCCTTCATGATTTCGAGACGGCGCTCGCGCGTTAAGCCGCCACCGAGGCCGTCGGCTGCGTCCGCCAAACCGTCTTCGTGAAAGGCTCCAGTTAACGCGATGGCCGTCGCGAGGCCAAAGACCATCGGCAACGGTTGCGGCAGGACAGCGGTTGTTGCCAGGATGATGATTGCCGCAGCCAAGCCAACGAGCCCGCCGACGAGCGGGAAGTATTTCGCCGACCGATCGAGCCATTCGGGCGCGAAGCCGTCAAATGACGGAACGGGTATGCGCGTCAGAAATTGCAAGGCCACCAGAAACAGCCGCAGCTCGGACGCGATCATGCCGGATGCTCGCCGGGAAGATCGGCCATGTCGCGAAGGATGCCTTCAGCAGCGCGAACGAACGGAATGGCAAGCGCCGCGCCGGTGCCTTCGCCGAGACGCAGGCCGAGATCGAACAGCGGTTCGGCGTTGAGGTGTTGCAGGAGGGCGCGATGTCCGGGTTCAGCAGAGCAGTGCGCGAAGACGCAGTGGTCTCGAAGCCCAGGCTCAATTGCAAGCGCGGCGGCCGCGACCGACGTGGCGATGAACCCGTCAACAATGACGATGCAGCCGCGCGATGCAGCCGCCGACATGGCTCCGGCCATCATCACCATTTCAAAACCGCCGAACTGCCGGAGCGCCTCGAAGGCGCGGGCTTTGTTATCTTGAGCTGGGAGAGCAGCACGCGTTAGCGCCGCCGCAAGAACCGCGCGTTTGTGGTCGAGCCCAAGCGCGGGGACGCCAGCGCCGGGACCAATGAGCGCGTCGAGGGCGATGCCCGTCACGCAATGACCAACCAAGGCCGCGGCGCTGGTGTTGCCGATGCCAACTTCGCCGAAAGCCAAGATACCGGTTCCGGCGTTCGCCAGACCTTCAGCGATCTCGCGGCCTGCGCGATAGGCCTGATCGCGGTGATAATCGCTCATCGCTGGTTCGCGGCACGAATTTTTGGTGCCAGGTCCAATGCGCCGGTCTTTCAGTTGCGGGTGCACGGCCAGCGGGCTCAGCAATCCGGCATCGACGAGCGTGACATCCACGCCGACAGAACGCGCGCAAATGTTGATACCCGCGCCACCGGCCAGGATCAATTTGGCAATTTCTGCCGTGACGACGGACGGATAGGCGGTGACGCCTTCAGCCGTCAGTCCGTGATCACCAGCGAAGACAACGACATGGGCTTTGCCGAGGTTGGGCGTCAAAGAGCCCGTCACCATGCCGATTTGCACAGCCAGTGCTTCAAGCCGGCCGAGTGCACCGATCGGTTTGGCTTTGGCGCGCACACGCGCTTCAAGCTTGTCTCGCAGCGCACTCCGCTGCACATTTTGAGGATGGGGAAGGTTCATGCGTCGATGTAATCGTCGACCGGCCGCAAGGGTTGCGGAACGTCGGTCGAGAAGCGTTCAAGCTCTTCGAGGCCGCGCGGAACTGGCCCGCCATAGGCCCAATCCAACAGTTCAACGGTATGGACGACGGGAATATCAAGGCCGGATTGCAACTGACTGATGCAGCCGATGTTGCCAGCCGCCACGATATCAGGGCGCATCGATTTGATATGCCCGGTCTTGCGATCGCGCAGTTCGCCAGCGATTTTTGGCTGCAAGATGTTGTAGACGCCCGCTGACCCACAGCAGAGGTGGCTTTCTGCAATATCCAAGACGCCGAACCCGGCTTTCTTAAGCAACGCTTTCGGTTGCCACGTGACGCGCTGGCCGTGCTGCAACGAGCACGCGGCATGATAGGCGACTTTGAGAGACGACCAGCGCCGTGGTGCGCCGATATCGTGTGTCGTCAGGAATTCGCTGATGTCTTTGGCAATGGCAGAAACCTGCTTGGCGCGTTCGGCATA